>NZ_JBIUXX010000002.1:175604-287732 GCF_044744235.1 Pseudomonas sp. NPDC087346 | reverse complement strand
TCGTAGTCACCGCCGCCATCCAAGGCAGGTAAGTCAACGCTGACCAGCATCCCCTGCTCCAGGCCTTGCGAATCACTGACGCGGATCTCGAAGCGAGGCTCGCGCAACCCGGTGTTGAGTTTGCCGAACTTGGGTTGCAGCCAGGGCGCGGCGAACATGCCGAACACCGGCTCATCGCGACCCTCGATCCGCGCGGTATCGCCCAGCGTTTCGAACACCACTGCGTCAACCTCGGCGATCAGATCGCGAAAGCCCACGGTCAGAGCTCCAGCAGGATCTGTGCGCGCGGTCGAGTGCAAAGATGCAGCGGATTCGATTGCGCCTCACCGGCCATGCCTTTGTTGAAGGGCAGCGGCTCGATCATGCTGTAGTACGGAATGCCCTGGGTGTTGACTGTTTCCATGTAGTCAGCCGGCGCAAACACCGAGATGTACAGATCCGGCACGCCTTCGGGGATCAGCAGTCCCTTGTCGTCATGGACAAAGGAAACGCCGGCCACCTTGCCGCGGTAGCGCTCCCAGATGATGCCGCCGAACTCGAAGCTTTCACGAGCATCACCGCGCAGAGCCGCTGCCTGCTGACTGTTGAGGTAGGTCTCTTTGACCGACTTGTGAACGATCAGCTTGTTCCAGAAGTTCTTGCCGCAGAAGGCGCGAGAACCGGTGCTGGTCACGCTGCCGAGCGCGTCTTCCTGCATGTCCAGCGCTTCACCGCACTTGACCCGCAGCTCCGTGCCCGCATCCGCCAGTCCCATGGACAACTTTTGGCGCTCCACACCGAAGCGGTCATAGAGATCCAGCAGTACGGTCTTGCCATCGGCGTCGAGGATCTGGCCGTTGAGTGCGCCCATGCGCTGGAACTCATGCGTCGCGTCCAATTGACGGCGCGCCTTAGCCAGACGCGCATTGACCACGTCCTGCACCGCCTGCAGCTCAGAGCGAGTGCCGAAGGCGCGGATGCCTTGGATCTCGTCGGCCTTGATCGTGAAACGCTCAGGCAGATGCACGGTGTTGAACGGGATCAGGTTGCGCTTGCTCGCCGCAACTACCAGGCCAGAACCACCACGCTCACCGGCCGGCACCAGTGCCAGGGTGTCACCGTCCTTTTCAATCTGCACGGTCAGGGTAGTAATGCCTTCCTCGCGGAACAGGCCCAGTGCGCTGATGCGCCCTGGCAGATACGGTTGATCATTGAGTGCAGCGGTCAGCGAGGTGACAGTAAATGCTTCGTCGTCAAAAATGGCGATATCGGCCATGGGTACTCTCCAGAAACGAAAAATCCCGCACGCGGCGGGATGCATATGAAAAAAGGAAACGTCTTAGCGGACGATCACCGAATGAGCGGCCAAGGCTTTCTCGGCAGCCAGATCGAGGCCGGTCAAATGCGCTTCGCTGACCTCGGCCAACCGCACCACGGCGCGACCGCGACGCACCACATCGGATTCGCCAAGCGGGCCGTAAAGAATGGCGACAGCGTTTTCGGTGCCGTCCTCAGCCGTTGGGTTGTACGGTGCGAATTCACCGGAGGCGGTCACCAGCCCGAGGATTTGTCCCGGCCACAATGCTGGACCGGCCGCGACGTTGATCGCTTCACGCGAAATGGTGCCGGCGCCTTCGGACAGCAGGAATTCACCTGCGTGCATCGGTTCCTGTTTGATGGTCATGCTCGTGCTCCTTTCGCGCTTTGCGCGGTTCCAGTTTGGGCCGCTTGGCGAGCAGCCCAAATCGAGTTGGGGTCAGGTTGTTTGGCCAGCACCTTGGGCGCTGGGTCATCCGCCAGCGGCAGACTGTTGTCGATTTCAAAGCCTTTGCCGCTGGTGACAATCTTGTCGAACAGACGCGCCCGCACCGCCGGTGCATCCAGACCGGCCGCGACATACTCGGCGCTGAACTCAGGCAGTCGTGCGGCCACGCAGAGATCGTTTACTGCCTTGGCGCGTGCCAGACCGGCCAGCACGATCTCTTCGCTTTCGAGCTGGGTGGAACTAAGCAGCGGCTCGACCAAATTGCTGATGCCCGCCGCCGTGCAGCGCTGAGTGATCATCAGTGCCAACTTGGCCGAGTCGACTACAGGCGGCACCAGCGGCGGATCTACAGGTTCGAGTTCGGGATCTGGTTCAGGTGGCTCGTCGAGCTGGGCCAGCAATTCAGCCGGTGCGTTCTGGAATCGCTGCAGCACCGCGCCTTGGCCGAGGCAGGCCTTGACCTTGACGCCGTCGCCCACTTCATCAGCCAAGCCCAACGCCACGGCTTCATTTGCAGTGAGCCAAGTCTCGGCCGCCACCAGACGCCGCAGCTCCACCTCATCAATGTCGGGTGCTTTGGCCTTGTACGCCGCGATGATCGCTTCCATGGTTTGGTCGAGGACGTCGGCCACCTTGCGGAAGTCTTCCGCATCACCTGCGGCATAGGTCCATGGGTTGTGGATCATCAACATCGCATTGGAAGCGATCACCACCCGGTGCGCACCGCACACGGCCACGCTGGCGGCACTGGCTGCGAGTGCATCGATCCGCCCGGTGCAGCGCTCGCCCAGCCGCGACAGCGCGTTGTGCATGGCCAGACCGTCGAACAGGTCACCGCCGATACTATTAAACGCGGCGACCACCGGCGACACACCATCATCCATGGCACGCAGATCCTGCACGAACTGATTGGCAGTGATGCCCCACGCGCCGATCTCGCCATAGACAAAGACTTCGATCACTCGCTCGGTGGACTCGCCGCTGGCATGAACTGCGTACCAGGTCTTGTCCTTGACCTCGACGCGTTTGCCGGCGCGGTTGTAAATACGCGGTTTCGCGCTCTTGCTCATGGTTGCTCCTTGTCGTCGGTGTCTTCGACGGTATCCAGGGTGTTGTAGTTGAGGCCCAGCGCTGTGGCCCGCGCCAGATCGGCGGCGTTTTCCAGATCGACCGTCTCGGCGTCGTAGCCGGTACGCAGGACCATCTCGCTGCGCGACGAAAAACCGGCTCTCACCTCCATCGCTCGTGCTTGCACGTCCTGAACCGGCTGGATATAGGCCCAGCCTTGCGGTACCCAGCGAGTGCGAAGGTACTGGCGGCGCTTCTGTGTGTAATCGTCCAGCACCAGAACACCCGACAGCAGCGCCATGTCCATCCACGCGGCCCGTACCGGGCGGCAAAGTTGATGGACGTACACGCTGAATTGCAGTTGTTCCAGGCGGCGCCGAAACTCGTTGAGCACCACCCGTAATGCTCGGTCGTTGATTCCGCGCATATCGCCGGTGAGGATCTCGTAAGGCGTACCGCTACCCGCCGCTGCAGCCATCAACTGCTGACGCATGAAGTCCGGGTAGTTGTTGCCCGCGTCCGGCGGTTTGGAAAATTCCACCTCTTCGCCCGGACCGAGTTCCTGCATGGTGCCGGGTTCGAGCGCAACCATGGGCGTGAAGCCGTCGCGGTCCAGATCCAATAACGCGCCGGTGACCGGATCGCGTGGAGCCGGACCCGAGTCAGGCGACGGGCGCTTGATGAAACCGGCGAACAGGTTGGCCACCTCCTGACGGAACAGCACCGCGTCGTCGTAGTTGTCCAGACTGCGTAGCCGTTTCAGAACCGGCGACAATCGCGGCACACCGCGCAACTGGCCAGGTTCGACCGGTTCGAAGATGTGCAGCACCTGCGCGGCCGGGACGCGCACTAGCTGGTTGTAGCCGGCGTTCAATGAGGCCGCATCACGCGGGTGCGACAGGTACATCCAATACGCTACCCGCTTGCCGCCGGGCGTGAACTCGATGCCGGCGCGGATGACGTTGCCGTTCTTGGTGCTCTCGAATTTGTCGTGCGGCACGAACTCCGGCGCCAGAATCTGCAACTGCAGCGGAACCGCCAAGCCTTCGTCCCGACTGCGAGGACGCAAGCGAACAAAGCATTCACCCGATGTTTCCACCGTGCGCGCCACCAGCGCCTGCTGGCCGTAAAAGTCGGTGCGGTCATCCGCATCAGATTCATCAACCCAATCGCTCCACAGCTCCTGCAGCTGCTTGCGCAGGGCATCATCATCGGTCGCTGGCCGAGGGGTGATGCCGGTGCCGATCAGGTTGCTGACGCGCTTGTCGATGACGTTGAAGGCATACGGGTCATTGCGAACCGCTGCCCGGGAGCGCGACCGCAAATTGCGCAGTGCCGGGGTGTTGATGCTGTTGATCCCGTTGTCGGGAGCGTCCCAGTTAGCGGATCGGCGGCCTTCACCGGCGCCTTCGTAACTGGCCTTGATGTTGGACGGCAGCACAAAGCCGTTGCGGGTCAACGTCGGAAAATGTCGGGCCATTAAAGTCCCTTGCCCCCGTGATAAAGGCGAACCACGCGCGAACGTGGCCCGGCGGCGCTGGCCAGCGACGAGCGTATTTCTTCGCGCGCCTTGAGCAGCTCATCGACCGTGCGGTATTCCACGGTACGGTCGGTGTAGCGCACAGTTTTCTCACCGCGAGCAATGGCCGCCTCAACCGCGTCGAGGTGCTTTTTCGTAAATGACATATCAGCGTCTCTTCAGGTAGCCACTGGTGGAACTGCGGCGTTGTGGGGGAGCGGCTGCCGGACGTGATTTCACGGCTGGTTGCGGCGCCTGTGGTGCGGCCGGTGTTACGACTGGCCGGCTGAGCCGTTCGCTCTGAACGGGTTGGCTGCTATCGCCCGAAACCGACTCGTTGACCGCCTGGCGAATCCGCGCCCAATCGTGATCTTGGTAGCGATTGATGCCGAGGTAATGGGCCATGGCTAGGTTGTAAACCAACAGATCGAGCGCTTCGTTACGCTCGGATTTGCCCTTGGTCCATTCGATGCGTTTATGCCCCCTGACGTAACGGGTGACTTTGCGCTCAGCCACGCACTGGGCGAAAAAATCATCCGGCAGGTCGTTGGCAAAGTGCAGCGCTCCCGGGCCGGTGTCGAATACATAGCGGTTATAGATCCAGTCCTTCGCCGTGTCGGTACCAACAATCCATAGCTCGGCGCCATGCCGTTCAGTCAGGCCCTTCCATGTCACGTCGACCATCGAAGGTCGCTGCGCGATCACCGGCCGGCCCCGCTTGCTCGCCCCCTTGATGGCGAACACGCTGCGCCAGCGGCGCATACGACAGAACTGATAGACCTCATCCGTATGATTACCACCGGAGTCGACCGCCGTAGCCATGATCATCAGCTCGGCACCACAAGGGTGTCGGTAACGGGCCTTGAGCAACTGATCCAGCGCCGCCCAGGTACGCTCATCTGCGGGGTCGCCGGAGATCACTTGAAAGTCGACCACCCAGCGTTCCATGCCGGCACCCCAACCCATCACCATCAATTCCAGGCGGTTGGCTTGGGTGTCAACAGAAGCGGTCAGCATCAACACGCCGTCGGGCATTGAGCCAAGCCCGTAGTTTTCCAGCCGCGCCCGTTCCCTCAGCACATCGGCTGAGGTTTGCTCCTGAGCGCTATCCCAGACCTTGGCCAGACGGGTGTTATAAAACACCTGCATCGGCTCCAGATCGCCTTTGGCCTGAGCCTTTTTAGCCTTCTCGAATTGCTTGGCCAACGACGCCCAACCGGTCCAGCCGGGCGGCGAGTACAGCGCATTCAAGTTAAAACCAATAGTTTCGCCATCGCCTTGGGTGTGTGCCCGCCACTCCCCTTTCGCCAGCATCTCGCCCTTATAGCGCTCCTCGATCAGGACGTCGCAGTCGGGGCCGGCACATTGGTAATGCACAACCTGAAAATCCACCGAGTAATGCAAACGCTCCCATTCGAGAACCTGCATGTGGTCACAGGTCGGGCACGGGACGTAGTAGTAACGCTGATCGCTGACCTCAAACAGATCAGCGATCCGTGACGCCCCCCTGACTGTCGGCGAACTGGAAAAATAAAATTTGGCGTTACGGCCGAAAGTACTGCCGCGAGTCTCGGCCAGTTCGACCGGGTCGCCCTCTTCGCCCACGTCCACACTCCAGCGATCAACCTCGTCGCCGTAGATGTAGCGTGCGGAAAGCTCCGCCAGGTTGGCCGCTGAACCGGCCGTGGTGATGTACAGCGAACCACCCTCGAACTCCTTCGTGTCCATGGTGTTGCGCGCATCCCGCGAGCGGTTGGACGCCACGCGCTCACGCAGCACCGGCGTGGCCTTGATGGTTTTACCAATCCGCGACGATACCCGCTTGGCCAACCCCAGACTGGGCAACAACGTGAGGATGTTGGACGGGGCCATATGGATCAGGCCGCCGATCCAGTTCAAGGCGATCTGCGTTTTCATCAACTGCGAAGCCACCATAGTCACCACGCGTTTGCACGGGTGGGCTGGTGACAGACAGCGCATCGGCTCACGCGCATAAGGGGTACGCGAAGTGTGGTATTGACCAGGCTCGGCCGCACCAGTGTCGCGCGGGATGCGCATGTACTCGTCGGCCCACTGATCAATCCAGACATCTGGCTCTGGTCGCTGCCCACGGAAATACGCTTCGCGGTACACCGTCGCACCGTTCGACATTTCTAAGGACATAGGTTTAGCTCGGGGTAATGGCTTGTTGTAGATCTGCTGCTGACAGCCGCTCAGCATCTTCCAGTGTTTGTCGCAAAGCCGACGTCAGACGCTTTTCGATTTGCCATGGATCAGACAGCGAGGCCAGTTCCGGCGATAGCTGTGGCGCCATTCCAAGCAAAAGATCACGCAGTAAGCGACCGGCGTTATAGGCCGCATCTTCGACCGCTTTGCGCTCTACCAAGGTGCCTCGGGCTTTAAGGAAGTTGTCTTTTTCCTGAAGCGATAGGTAGTGCTCACGAAGAGCGCGTGACTTTTGAAAGTCGGGTACCTGACCAGAGGGGTCATCTACAAAGTCTGCGATGACTATTTCCAGCGGTGGCTGATCACTCCGCTTCGGGCGATTGCGCTCATGTCGAGCGGCGACGGCGGCCTTGCTCGGGTCGCTCGTCATGGCCAGAAGCTGCTCGCTGGCATCCACATCAATCTGCCCGGCAGCATTCAGAACCAGTCGTTCATTCTTGACCAGCTTGCCAACGTACTGCCGAGACCACCCCTTCAGCTCGCAGTACTCCTTGCGAGTTACAAAAGCCATGCGGCCTCCATCGTCGTGGCTTGTTAAGCCTGTCAACTAACCCGGCTTAGTTGACAAGCCTTCTGACCATTGCGCCGGGGCTGCTGTTCAAGAAAATGAACAGGCATGAAAAGGCCTGCAGCCCAATAGAACCGGGGGGACCTCACTAAAAAACACTGTTTTGATCTTGCGAACTCTGTCGCTGAAAACCCAGCATTCCTTGTCAACCTGTCAACCACTGTCAACTAACTTTCCAGCCCTGTGGCTAACGCTTTCCCGCGGGTTTCCGACCCCGTACCCTTTGAAAGTCACCAGGGTCCCCGGCGGTTTTCTACCCGGTCCGGTCGGTTGAGCCTGCATCCGAGTGCCATGCCTTGCCCCATCCCTTAGAAAAGACGGACACCCTCCCCTCTGCCAGCTGTTATTGATCGCCCAGATTGTTGGTTGCCGATGGGCTGCTAACACCTGCCTTCCTCGCCAAAAACTGGGTGTAAAGGCCTCCCGCGACATCTGCCCCAATCACCGCGATCACGATGCCCAGTCCCGCGGCCAAATACAGGTTGTTCCAGAGCGCCATTGCGAGCAGCAAAGTGGCCATTCCCAAAAGGCCGGACGCCAGAAACCGTAACGCTACGCGTTGCAGGATCTGCTGTAGACCGAGATCGCTACCTGACGCTCTCAGCATCTCGCCCGACAGGCCCGCCATGCTCAACAATATCAACAGCCAAAGGGGTACATCCGCGAGAGCTTGTTGCTCCGTGCTCATCTGTAGTCCTCAAATAGGTTCGGCCGCCATGTCACTGTCATCCGCGCAGAGCAAAGAGGCAGGCATGGGACCGAAAACGAAAAAGCCCTGCTCAAAGGCAGGGCTTGTAAGTAGGTACAAAAAACCCGACTCATTGGCCGGGTTTTTGAAAGCGTCTCGCTGCGTTCACAGCAATACACGCTGCTATGAAAACAGACTTATTCCGCGCGGAAAAGTGTTTTTTGCGATGCCTAAACACGGTAAATTCTCAGCAGCCAACGTAATTGAGAGCCTGATTGCACTCAACCGTATCTAAAAATTAGCGCCCCCACACATTTAAAGCATGGACGTAATTGAATGACCAGTCATACAGCTAAAAACGGTAACGACTCCACTCTCAACGAGCCTTCACTTTTAAGAGAATATCTAGAATATTACAAAACTCTCTCAAACCCAGGTTACGGCATACTAGTTACCGGAGATTGGGGGTCAGGTAAAACATATCAAGTAACCGAAATATTAGATAAAGATGAAATACACTACATAAGCTTATTCGGAGCGCAATCCACAGAAGAAATATACTCCGCAGTATATGCAAAAATGCATCCCATGAAGTCGATCACAAAAGGAATTGCGAACTCTTCGAATGGTGCCGGAGCTGGGCCGGTTAATCTCGGAGGCTTGCTATCCGGAATTGCGAATGCAATTATCCGCGAGCAGGTAGACAATGACAAAATATTGGTATTCGACGATTTAGAACGAAGTAAAATAGACATTAACGACTTATTAGGTGTATTTAATAAATACATAGAGCACCATAACTGCAGAGTCATCGTCGTTGCACACGATAAAAAAATCACGGACGCCTTAAAAGAAATAAAAGAAAAAGTTTTCGGCCAGACTATCCCTATAACACCCCAAACATCAAAAGCTTTTGACAGCTTCACAAACGCCATAAAATCTCCAACCACCTCGGCAACGCTAACCAAACTTAAACCCGTAATACTCGACATATTTGATCAATCAAAAACCCACTCACTTCGCATATTAAGACATTCATTAGAGGATCTTACCAGGCTATTTAACGCTCTAACAAACAATCACAAGTCTAACGAAGCTGCGATACTCGAATTGACGAGCCTATTCTTAGCCTTGAGTCTGGAAATCAGAGCCGGCCGATTAGATGAATCTTCTCTTAAAGACAGAAGCGGCTCAATCATCCGGCATCGATTAAAAGTCTCCAGAAAGGAAAAAATCAGCAAAATACCAGATATTTACACTGCTTCAATGAGATATAAAAACATCGACATTAGCAATAAAATTCTTGCCGACGACGTATTAACCAGCATGTTAATTAACGGTAGTTACTCGGAAACAAGAATACGGGAGTGCTTGAACAATAGCCTGTATTTCACCAACCCTGAGGATCTTCCCGCTTGGCTAGTATTCATGAAATTTGATGAGCTCAGCGATAAGGAGTCACATGATGCTGCTGAAAAACTAAAGACACAATTCACCAACCGAGAGGTAATCGAACCCGGTGAAATGCTTCAGCTTTTCTCACTACGTTTTCTACTTTCAGAAATGGGACTAATTCCAAGAAGCCTATCCGAAACAGAAGAGGACTGTAGAGAATACATGGAGGACCTTCTCAGCCAAGGTAGAATTAAATATATTGTCGATTACCGATACAACTTACCTAGCTACGGAGGCTATTCATTCTGGGTAGAGGACAGTTATAACAAAAACTTCTCTAGACTCAACAATTATTTGAAAGACGTTCAGAACAGAGCAGAAAAGCAACGTTTCCCCGAAATAGCGAAAACACTTCTTTCATTAATCTCTTCTAATGGCGAGGAATTCGCTGAAAAGATCAGCTATACAAACGGCGGCAGTAACGAATTTGCAAGTATTGATATCCTAGCCAGCATACTACCTAGCGACTTCGTACAAGAATGGATGGGATCGCCTGCAAAAAACTGGAGGCATATAAGCAGAGGTCTAGAGCAAAGGTATTCTGACGGAAAAATTTCAACCACACTTAAAAAAGAAAAATCCTGGATGAAAGAAGTAGTATCCCTGATTGATCGCGAAATAATTAAATCCAAAGGAATCAGAAAAAAACGGATCGAGCGCATTTTACCGTTGAGTTTAAGAAACATGATCTAACAACGTCACTGTATTAGTATACAAGCAAGGCTGCCCGCCACGCAGCCTTTGCTCTCGATAAAGTTATGCTGCGTTGTGAATTACGCTTACAGCACAATCAATCCATGCTGCACCTGCCCGGACTAACTCACGCGCTTTACCTTCACTCATCGCGTAGTATTTTCCGACACGAACCATTGGCCATTTGGCTCCAAAATACAGCCATACGACATCCCCCATCTGCTGATCCCGATGTGCGAGCCTAGCCACGGCATTGTCGATAGCAATCGCCCAGTCATCGGTAATGCAATAGTTCTTGCTTGCTGCCGGCTGCGCCATTGTTTGGCGCATCAGCGCTAAAGTCGGTGATGTGTAGCCTGGAACCCCCATTCCATCCATTCGCCACCAACCCCACTGTTCAAGGAGGTATTCGGTGTCCCCTAGTGGGCGTCCTGCCGGTTTACGAATCATCATGTGTTTAATCCCCTGTGTAAGTTGTACCGCCCGCCCCTAGGCGGTTCGATCGCTCGTATTGATTTCGTGGCTCGGTAGTCGTTGGCAGATCCTTAAGCGCAGAAATTTCTCGCATAGCAATCTGCAATTTGAGACTTAATTGGGTTACCAACTCGTCGGAAGAAAGCACCAACTTGCTCCCCGGAACAACCCAACCTGAACCGTTACAACCAGTGCAAATCAGCTCATAAAACAGACCTTTTACAACCGCTTTCCCCAGACAGATCGAGCAAAATTCCAGCTCTATCCGCTCACGCTTAAAGCCAGACACTGCCCTTTGCTGCATGATCTAAAACCTCGCCTATGGTTGTTTCTTCAATGGCCTTGCAGGCCTTATGGTCTGTGGCTTGCAGCGAATTACCGGAATCTTCAAATCTAAAGCCGGTCAATCCATGAATCGCTGCAAAGCCTTTCTGATCTAGATGCGCGTGCCACTGCTCGAGGGCATCACGCTTGCGGCTCATCACGTCCGACTGGATGTAAACCTTCACGTTATGGCCCATCGCGTGGTTGATCAGCAGCTCACCAATCAGGTGATCGATGCCAAGGTCTGCCCAACCGGTGCGCGCCACCTTGCGCAGGTCGTGGCTGGTCCAATCGCCCTGCCCCAGTCGACGAAACACTGCGCAGCCCTGAGCCTCGCCCAGCGCCTTGCCATTACGTGCCGGGAACAGGCACTGGCCGTCATAGCCTCGAGCGTATTGGCCTTCTCGATACCGGGTCAGCAGCGTGCATACTTGCTCGGTCAGAGGCAGGTGATGCTCGACACCGGTTTTCGTGTTCTCGGCCGGGATGAACCATTCGCGTTCGGCCAGGCTGATGTGCGACCAGCGCGCCATCCGGGTTTCACCGATCCGCGTGCCATGGCAGAGCATCATCAGTGCGAGCATCGAATCCAGCGACGCGGTGCTCATGACTTCGGCCAGTTGCCCGAGCAGGCCTTCCAGTTGAACGCCGCGCAGGCGAGACGGCTTGATCCCGACCTTCGCCTTGGAGAAGTCATTGAACTTGATCGCCGCCATCGGGTTGGACGTGATCAGGCCCAGCTTGGCCGCCTGACGGAATGCCAGGGCCAGCAACTGGAACACCGAGCGCACGTAGTCGATTGAAATGGTCTCCTGCAGCGGCCACATCAGCAGGGTGTCGAGCGTCGCCTTGTCGATGCCGATCAGCGGCAATTCGCCGAGGCGTGGCTTCAGGTGACACTTGATCATCGACGCGCCAGTGTTCTTGCGCTTGGTCGACAGGTTGCGGTCGCGTGACATGCGATCCGCGAACCAGTCCAGCAGCTCGCCCACGGTGCCCCACTTCGACAGGCTCGCCCCTTCGCCGGCGGCCAGTCGCAAGCGAAGCGACGGCAGCGCCGCAACGACCTGCTTATGCGTCAGCTCGGGGAAAGTGCCGATGGGGTTCCACTTGCCCTTCAGCACCAAGTACCACGACCCGCCAGTGCGGGCCTTGTTGAAGCGCAGGTACAGGCCTTTGTTTTCGAGGTCACGCACATCCTGAACGGCGCCGGCAGCCTGTCGCTTGAGTTCGGCTTCGGTGATCTTCACCGCAGCAGTACTCATGCCGCCCCCCTCACAGTGAGAATTCCAGCCCGGATCAGGCCTTCGTGGGTTTCGGCGATAGCTCGCGGCATGTCCCGCCAATCGATTTCGCCGGCGGCGCGGCCGTCGATAACGTCGTGACAGGCGCAGCAGGCGTACACCGCCACGGTGTCGAAACCTTTCATTCCCATGCCTTTCTGCCCGCACGGCAAGTGCGCGAGCACGGTGGTTTCTGGATTGTGGTTGCAGATTCCCGGCATCCGGACGGTGCATTCTTGGCCGTTGGCGGAGGCGCGGAGCTTCTTCGAGGTCACGCGCATGGCGGTCTCCCCGTCGTGACGTCGACGACTTCGTAGGTGCCCGGCCACATCCATGCGCCGTAACGCCTCGCCATGGCCTCATCCGCGAACAATGCCAGTGCGTGATCCGGCGGAGAACTCAGGTCAACCTTGAACGAGCAGCAGAACACCGCGAAACGGTAGGTGGACGGGTCGGGAGCAGCGAGTCGCCTTGTATTCATCAAAACGAATCCTTTTTGCGGTAACGGCTGGCTAGGCTGGTGACTTTTTCCGGCTGCTCGACAGGCTCTGGCTTCCACCCAGCAGCAAGATTTTCGAAACGGTTGAATTGACCAATAAACGCCGTGCGGACAGTGCCCATCTCGATGTCGCGCCCCTTGCCGATGATTATTTCGGCAGTGCCTTTGGCTTCGGTGTTTTCGTGATAGACCTCGTCGCGATACACGAACAGGATCACATCGGCGTCCTGCTCAATGGCTCCGGACTCCCTCAAATCAGAAGGGATTGGGCGCTTGTTCGGACGCTCCTCGCATTTACGGGAGAGCTGGCTGAGCAACACAACGGGGATGCTTAGTTCCTTGGCGAGCAACTTGCAGCCGCGGCTTATGCTACTGACCTCTTCGGTTCGGTTGCCGCCCTCGCCTTCCACCAGTTGCAGGTAATCGATCATCAGCAAGTCCAGGCCGTAACGCATTTTGTGGCGGCGAGCGAGCGAACGGATGCGTCCAATTGACGAGCCAGCTCGGTCAGCGATGTACAGCGGAGCGCGGCGAAGAACCCCGGCAGCGGCCTGTAGTTCAGTGCCGTGTGTCTCGCAGGCGGTTCCGTTTTTCACCAGCGTTAGTGGAATGCGCCCCTCGGAAGCCGTAGCCCGGTCCACCAGTTGACCTTTGTTCATCTCAAGGCTGATGACGAGCGCTGACTTGTTCTGGCGCACCGCCGCATCGATTGAGAACCCCATGGCGAGCGTGGTCTTGCCCATGGCAGGACGGCCGGCAACGATGTACAGGTGATCTGGCTGCAAGCCACCCAGCTTTTCATCCAAATCTTTCAGGCCGGTCGATAGACCGATCAGCGTTTCACCGCGACAATGACGATCATGGCGTTCCTGCCAGACCTCGATCTGGTCGACCAATACGTCCCCCACCTTGACGATGTCGTCATCACCCGAACCGCAATCAATCGCCATGGCTGCAGCCTGAACAGCGGCGATCTTCGCCTGCGTGTCCTCGCTGCCCTGGGATATTTCCATCGCCTGGCTGCCAAGGTCGTAGAGCGCCCGGTCAATAGCCCGTTCACGAACGATCTGGGCGTATGTTCTGGCGTTAGCAATGCTCGGAGTGTTTCTGACGATTTCGGCGCAATAGGCGAATGCCGGACTGCCGTCGTCCATCGAACCGACGTGATTACCCACAGTCAGGAAGTCAACCGCCTGACCAGCCGAACGGATAGCCATAATGCTGCGATACAGATCGGCGTTTGCCGGGAAGTAAAACGCCTCTGCGGACAAGTCTTCGCAAAGCGTATCGATCAGATCTGGGCGCTGCATCATGGCGCCCAGCAGGCCGTGTTCAGCCTCGATGCTGTGAGGGTCACGCATGGTAGTTACCCTCGACGACCTTAACGAAGTTGCTCGGTGCAATCAGCCAGTCGAAGTTGCAGCGGAACGGAGTACCCCCGGAAGCGGATACCTCCCCCATCAGGAACTTGCTCGAACGCACCAAAGCGAAGTACTCAGCCCAGAACTGCAAATCCTGATGGACTTCGCTTTCGTTCCAGCGAGCACCGATCTTGGCGATACGATCCTTGGTCAACATCACGACGCGAGGAAACTCGGGAATGGTCTTGTTGAACAAGTCCACGATTGCCTGAGTCGGGCATTTCGTCTTCGAGACTTTCGGCGTTTGCTCATCGCCGACAAGAGGTGACGGTTCACTTGATGGTTCTATTACGGTTCTGGGTGCAGCTGCTGCGGGGGTTTCTGTAGTGAGCTGCGGGGGTGATGGTGCAGCTGCTGCGGGGTGCGACTCTCGCGGGGGTGCATATGCTGCTGGGGTTAGGGTGTACATTGTCGAACGACCCATTCGCTCACGAACTGACAGCAACCCAACCTGCCCCAGCCACTTGATTGCAGTTTGGACTGTCCGTTCAGCAAGGCAGGTTCGCTCCGAAATACGGGCAACCGAAGGCCAGCAGACGCCCTCGTCGTTAGCATTATCTGCCAGCGATATGAGCACAGCCTTTTGCGGGCCGCTCATGCCCTGCAACGGCCAACACAGACTCATAATGATGGTGCTCATGCAGAAACATCCTGGACAGTTGCCAGTGATGCCTTGAGGTGATTCAGGCATTGCCGGCAGAAGTGAGATTTGGATTCGTGCGAGTACTGCGAACCAACCATGAGGGCGGCATTCATCGCTGCAGACTGGCTTGCATGGTGGTGTCGAGACACTTTTGCAGACTGGTCATAAGGTGTCGCGACATCACCGGAACTGTTGACTCCGGGGGGCTTATTGGTCACTATTCACCTCGAAATGAAGTTGTACTAAGCCGCCCTGCCAGGCGGTTTTTTTATGCTTGCAATTCAGGCGGCTTTGACCGAGCTTTCAAGCAGATGCAGGCTTTCGCGGACATGACCGATCTCGTTGAGAATGTCGGTCTTTTCACTTACCGAAACGTGCTGGTCATCCAGTGCTTCGTGCACTGCGATAGTCAGGTCTGCGACTTCTTTGCCGACGTGCACCAGAGACGCGGTCAGCTCTTTAGGTGCCGGAGCGATCTTTGGAACGAGTTCAAAACCGAACTGATCGGCCAAGGCTTTCAGCGGACGCATGTCCTCGGTGTGCAGCAAGATTCCGAACAGGTGCTCAATAGTCAGGTGATGCGCCGCGTTGTCCGGGTTCGAGCGCTGGAGCAAGCTCACGTGTGCCATGCACATCTTCCCGGCCAACTCCTCTGCCCCACTTTCCTTGACTGTGGTGTGGCAAGCCCTCAAGAAATCTTCCATTCGTAAACCCTCAAATTTGTTTCCGTGGCGAGTAGCAACCGCAACCCGCAAAATGTTCTTCATCGACTACGCAACACTGACCGCGGTTTTTGGTTCTGCGCATAGGTCGCGGGCCGATATCAGCCCATTGGTAAGCTCTTCTGCTTTGAACGCGGTTTTCGCACTCATGGAATAGGCTCCCGTGACCCAGTAGGAAACCGCGGCTTGAGTAACCCCCAGCGCAAGAGCTGTTTTGGTCTGCCCGCCGAAGTGCTCGACGAGCCTTTCGATAGGGGTCATAAAGAGCCCTCCTAATAAGCATGCTTATATCGTATTAAGAAGGAGGCTTATTTGCAAGGGCATAAGGGAACTTATAAATTACGGACATGACGACACTAGCCGAACGCATGAAGCTCGCACGCAAGCATGCGAACCTGACCCAGAAAGCGCTGGCCGATAAGGCCGGAGTAGAGCAACCCGTAATTTCGCAATTGGAGACAGGAAAAAACCAGCAGAGCGTCCATCTCGCGAAATTTGCCCACCTTTGCGGTGTCAGTGCGATCTGGCTTTCTGATGGGATTGGATCGATGACAGACAAACTGTCGGGCGACTCCAACGTGAAAATGGCACCACAACCCGCCCAGCTTTATCGATATCCAGTAATCAGTTGGGTTTCCGCTGGTTCTTGGGAAGAGGCAGTTCAACCATACCCTGACGGATTCTCCGATCGCTACGAGCTTTCAGATTACGACTCGAAAGGCCCGGCGTTTTGGCTCGAGGTGAAAGGTGACTCGATGACGGCACCGTCAGGGGTCAGCGTTCCTGAAGGCATGATGATTTTGGTGGATACAGAAGCCGACGTTAAACCTGGAAAATTGGTAATCGCGAAACTCCCGGCCAGCAACGAGGCCACCTTCAAGAAACTTATAGAAGATGGTGGTGTGCGGTATCTGAAGCCGCTCAACCCGGCATACAGAATGGTTGAGATGGATGAGGACTGCCGGATAATCGGCGTCGCCGTTCGAATGACCGGCAAGCTCTAGTCGTCGACCTCGTTATCGAAGCCCGCCACCTGGCGGGCTTTTTAATGCCCGCCCCACAAAAGAGTACAATTGTACTCCATACACATTGCCGTTTTGCCAAGGATGAAATACTGTTTATCCATACAGCAATACCAAGGAAGATGGCATGAATCAAAGCAATACAAACGTCGCCGGCACCAATACCTGTTATGAACAAGTAGGCCGAAGATTTCAACGAATGTTGTCAGATCCGAGGGTGCAGAAGTATCAGGCAATCACCATAACCAGGCGCGAGGATGAAGCCCTGGAAGCTTGGAATCGCATCTTGCAAGAGCTTGACGATACGGACGGTATAACGGTGGAAAGGCTGGATATTGATAGCGTACGGATCGGCTGGAAGAGATACCTCGACTACTGAAAGAAGCCCGCGCAATGCGGGCTTTTTATCGTTCTGCGTAAATTTTATAAGTTTACTTATTGACGAGAGTCGATAAGCACGCTTATATTTGATTCAAGCCGAACAGCACGGCCAGCAGTGAAAGCTGCGCCGCTCTTTAACAGTCAGCGCAACAAACAAACCAACAGACCGCATTGCCTCTGCCGGCGACCGGCGAGCAGACAGGCCCGAAAGCCTGCCAACGACAGGAACAACCTGGACGGCTGCTCGATGGTGAAACGCCTTAACCGAGTGAATGACCCGGCAAGCAATGCGCTCCGCGAATCCCAGCGGGAGAAGGGAGAGACAAAGAATGAATTAGCGCTCCGAGCCTCGGCTATGAGGAGCGCCGGACCTCATACAGTGAGCCTACTTAAACAGGCTCCAACAGCTGTACGCCGCATGTTGTATTAGCCAACGACCATCCAATAATGCTGATCGAACTGGGTTAGCAGGAAGACTCGCTGTCAACTGCAAGACGAGCCGAGCTATCAATCGGTAGATAGTCACTCGCTATGAAAGCCTGGCGTTTGGGGTCCTGCAGGAGGGACTGAATGTCAAGCTCGCTGACGGCACCTGGGATTTAGAAAGAAGTCCACGTGAGTGAACTTGAAAGGAGAAGGAGAAGGAGAAGGAGCGACGTTAAGTATTCACATACGATTTGCGTCTTGAGGCTCCAATTAACGTGAAAGTCTAAAAAATGCATCCAACGACGGGAACCCTCAAGGAGAAAATTTATATTCGTTAATAAGGGTTTTGCTGAAGTGATTGAGGCCTTTCGGTAAAGACCGAAACCGCCCTCTCAGCAACTGAGAGGGCTAAGCTATTTATGCATTACCGGTTACAGAATATGTTGTGTACTGTTCAATAAAATGGTGAAGCATTTCCTTTTCCGTCATTTGCCCTCCGTCCGATACGCCCATGCGAACTGTAACGTAAGAGATTTTACTTTTCTCTAATGTAATAAATCCTGGTGTACTGCTCATTATTTCGAGGACGCTGTTTTGAAAACCTGGCTGACCGGAAGTATCAATGGTTTTCAGAAGAAAACCGCCAACCACTTGTTTTTTTGCAAGGTTGGAATTGTCAACTACCGTAACGGAGTATAGGTTTGGTAGTAAGTTGTAATGATTCGGATCAATATCTTCATTTCTCGTGTGATGAATTTTTTCTCCGCCAGAACTGAAACTGCAGGTGAAAAGAGTGATCGGTTGTACATAGTGATGTGAAGCCACCACTACTTTTTCTAGTACACCTGCGTGCTGCAGAGTATTTCCTGAGTAGCCCATCAGGCATCGAGCCTCATCCAGGCCGAGAACGATGACCTTGGCGTCGCCACTGTTTGTGAATCGTAAGGTGACGTGAAGCTCGCGGCCGACGGATACCCCAAGGATCTCACCCACGACAGAGTCAAGGCCAGGCATTTCAACTTCGGCTTGTGTCAGCCGTCCTTCTTTCGACTGAAAGAGGTCTTCTGCGGCTGTGTTAATGGCTATAGAGCCAAGCGGATTAAGGTGTTGAGAAAGCACTGCGATAAGCCGGGCACATGCGTCTATGCTCCAGCTTGTAAGGACGGTATCGCCGTTGTCAAACCTTAGCTTATGAATTAGCGCGGCAAAATCCCCTTTGAATGTAGTGCACCCAACAGCCGTGCTTGTTAAACGCAAATCCATTTTTCATCCTCGATGCAGTCGTGATTGGTAATTATCCTTTGTCGGCAGTGAAGTGTGAATCTTTAGAAAATTTTCAATTGAGAGCGTGTCACGGGCTCATACCACCTCAATGTAGATCGCACAGAACTCACCGACCACCCTCAACTCTATAGCGGAAACTCCTAATACTTCTTTGGACATATCAATAACCACTTCGTATTCAACGCAATATTTTACATCTCCACGCTAGCCATACCGCCACCAAGGGATTCTATGCGGTGCTACGAAGCAGCGTTGAATAAGTCTGAATTGCCGAATTGCTTTTCCATGCTCATGCCCTTCAAAGGGAATAAACGCAACCCACCACCGAGGGATCAGCCATGCAAATGCACCCACTGATGCAACAGCGCCGGGAAGTTCTCAACGCCTTGTTTGTTCGCTCCCACGCAGCCCGTGGAGAATTCGCCCGCCTTGCTGGTGTGGCAGCGCCGGATAAGAAAGTGCGCTTCCAGGTGAAGTCGGTCGGCAATGCCTACCACATCGTTGATCTGGTCACCGGAAAGACCAAGGCCTTTCGCTTCAACTATCAGGTAGCAGTAAACATGGCTATTGCGTTCGAGAAGCAGGCCAATCGCCTGGCGGAAGGTGTGCATTGATCGGTGCACCAATGCCAAACCCACGAGACCAGTTGCTCGACAACCTGAACCAGCAACTTGATCAGTTCTTCGGTTCCGGCGGTAAGGCTCAGCAAATCCCCAGTGGCGTCACTGGCGATCCAAAGCTGGCATCCACACCGCACCACGACCGTCTGCGCGTCGAGCGCAACAAGATCGCCCCGAAGGTGCGCGAACTGGCCGAAGCCGGCAAGTCCATCAGCGAGACGGCCAAGACGCTACACATGCACGTCAAGCGGGTAGCGCTGATCGCCAGCGAGAACAAGTTCAGGTTCGTCGACTCGTGAGACGTTTTCGCATCCAACAACGCAAACGACAGACCTGGCTGGACTTGCCGGCCAGCAGAATTGAAGAGGTAGGCCATGGCCGAGGAAAAGGAACTGACGGAGGAAGCCAAGAAGCAGCGCAGGAAGCGCGAGAAGGCAGCAGCGAAGGACGCTGCATTGGGCGTCGAGAAGTTTACGGTTGAGGTCGCCGGGGTGTTCAAGCCTGACCTCAAGCGGGTCATGGGAGCGCACCGCATCAACAACCAGCAGGACATTCACCAGCGGTTGCTGAAGAACCTGATCAGCGCTGATTTCGAAACTCAGGCTTGGATGCTGCGGAATGTCACGACACCTTATGAGATTCCAGAAAAGGTGTCGCGAACATTTTACGAGAAGAGCATGGCCGAGATTGCAGCCGATCCGGGCGATGAGATCATCAGCCCTTCGTAGTGAAGCCAAGAACTCTGCGAAGAACAGCAACCAATAGACTGTATTCGATCATATGCTGATTGCGATCTATCAGTAGCTCTCCATCCTTAGAATGGATAGAGCCATTCGGCGACACTAAGAAACTTCCAATTTCGCTTTCATTGTCGACCAAGGCATCAAGCACGGTTATCGAGGCACGAAGATAGACACTTTGGTTTGTGATCAGAAGGGTTGATCGGATGTTGAATTTCTGTCCAATCACTCGTCCCAACACTCGAGATTGTTCGCGTTCTACTTCGAACGAAACCTCCCCGCCAAACTCTTCTGGCGAAAAGTTTTTCCACGTATCCACGAGTTCAAGGTAGTGGTCAGTTGCTCGCTTATAGCTGTGTGCAGTCCTTGAAATCAGGGTTTTGAACTCATCCGTATCATATTCAAAATCCGACTTTTCCATATTCAAACTCCATTTTTTACCTTGGCACGATGCCGGTCACCCGTAATACCCCAACCCAAACCAAATTGCCACCACCGGTCACGGAGGGCCGCGGCCTAGCCAATATCTCGGTCTACCCAGTGCTTGGCGAGCCAGCTTGGAATCAACAGTGTTCGGGATGCATCAATTTTCTTGTCGGCATCTGGCAACTGAGCAACTTCAACACCGAAGTAAACCATCCAGCTTCCATCTGCATGCATTTCGAGAGCTGTTAAGTACGTCCCGACCTCTGCTTCGGTCAGACCGCTTTGCTCTGCGATGAGTTTGTTAGAAGGTTTTCCGTCCATTTCAGGCTCCTTGATCCGGCCACATGCCGGGGCGATAAAAAATGCCGAAACGGCCGGCAATGTGCCTGCTCAGACAAGTCTCGGCGCTTCAACCAGCCGATGCGCAGACTCCATGTAGCTGGCCAGGTCGATCACTTCCCGAAGAAACACCACCATCTCCAGCCTCACCGCATCGTCAGGCAGCCCTATCCGTTTCAGCATCGCGTTAGCGTCCTCTCTGATAGCCGCTAGCGCATCTACATCGCTCTGCAACCTCATGTCGGCCTCCTGTCAGTGTGAGTTGAGTCATAGATACATCACCTGGTAACGAGCCGGCCAGCGGAGTTGAAGAGGTAGGCCATGGCCAAGAGCAATGCAGATCGCTCAGCGAAAGCCGCGGCGAAGAGGAAATCAGGCTGCACTGCCTGCCGGGCACGCGCCAAGCCCTTGCTGAGCTGATGGCCTGGAGCGGAATTGAGGAACAGGGCGAGGCAATCACGCTGATGATTCACCACCTGCACGGACTTGGCCCGGGCGGCGCCCTTCCCCTGCTGGAGCCGCCGCGACACGAATACGTGATACCCGAAAACGTGTCGCGGAAATTGGATCTGGCATACAGACGCGAAAAGCTGCGAATCTGCCTAGATAATTAATCTTGCTCGATTAATCAGAGAAACTTTGCAACATGAGGCAGCATTAGATGTTTGGCAGTTTCCCTAAGCTCATCCAGCTCGCCAGACTCATCATCATTCAAACTGATGTTGAAAGAGCCGTCGTTGTCACGCGCCAGACCGTTTAGATCCCAACGAGCAGTTGCTTCCTTACCATTAGGAAGCTGGACCCTCCCAACGATTGTGTCAGTGCTGGCAGGGTTAATACCAGTCAACTGAGCCTTGTAGCCTTTGCTGGTTGTTACTTCGATCGTCTCGATTGGAATGATTGGCATCGGTATCTCTCCTTATGGTCACCGGCTCCATGCCGGTCACCCGTAATACCCCAACCCAAACCAAATTGCCACCACCGGTCACGGATGGCGGCGCCTGACTGGAGATAATCCATGACCCACAACTGCGCATACGTGCGGCAGCACTATCAGGTGCCAGCCGAAATTGGCCGCCGCGTGATCGCTTACGGGAAGCCCGGCGTAATTCTGGCCGATCGTGGCCACTACATCGGTGTGGTGCTGGATGAAGACCCGAAGAAGCGCATCGGCAACTACCACCCCACGCACGAAATGCAATACGGCGAAATGGCCGAAACACTTCCGCTGAAAGAGTGGCTGGTCCTGCCGTTCAAGCATGACTGGAATGATCTGGACTGGAGCCGGGAAGCCCGCGCGGATCTTGTCAGGGTGTGGGCAGCGACCCGAAGCCAGGCCAAATACAAGGCCTACGAGCGGCTTCAGGATTACTGCCACAGCATCAAAGCGATGCTCCACTTCAAAGTCCGGCGCGCCTGATCCGCCCTCATCTATTGCGATAAACCTCGGCACCGGTGCGGCAAGCAGCTCGCGCCACCGAGCAATGTCGGCAATCAGCCTCAGACACTCTTCTGCTTCAGCATCGAGTTGCTCATCAGGAAGGCTGAGCAGGCGAACAATCTCGGCGCCGATCAGCCGCAAAGCCTGAATATCGGTTTTCGCACTCATCGCAGTCACCGTCCGGGTTGCCACATGACGCAAATCATCCGCCAGCTTTACAAATCAGGCCAACCTCTTAGCTTTCACTTCACTAACCAGAATATCGAATCTTTCAGTTAAAAACTTTTCTACCGCTTTTCTATCGTTTCCAACAAAAATACTCACAACATCAAATGCGGCGACACCCTTTTGAGCGATGTTTAATCTAACCGCATCAGTTTTCCGTTGATCAGACCACAGTAGAAATAGCTCAACAGTTGTTTTGCAGCTTTCAGTAAGTGAAAAAACCTCGTCGAATTTGTTCCAATTTTCAGCATCCCAAGAATCCTTGCATTCGAAGGCCGCCGCATAAGCCTCAGAATGCCCATCTTTAAACAACTTCAAGTTAGCCTTTATGACTTCTAAAGTCTCGGGCGATTCTCTATACCCAAGTTGCGAGTACATCTTATTTGCGAGTTGTTTAGCAATAACAAAAATATCCACGGCCAAAGGTTGATATTTTCGAATAGGCGCCAAAACTTTCTTCGAAAGCTCGTGATCCGACTGGGCGATTGCCTGAGCCTTCCATGAGTTGTATCCGACGACCGCCAGCGTAACACCTATAACTGTCGCAAAACCTGCAAGTGTTTCTGCTAAATCATGAATGCCATTGATGTGAAAAAAATCCCGCCCCCTAAGTATCGAACCCCACACCACCCCTGCCCCAAATAATGAAATACATCCAACCCATGTAAGCCAGTCCTTCTTCAAGCTTCTCTCCAAACTCCGAAATTTAATCCGATTATGCCGAATCCTAGAGCGTTCGGCGAGGTACTTGTATGTCCGCACAACAGATCGACGAAAAGAAACTCGAGCGTGCGATCCGCAAGATCAAGCACTGCCTGGCACTGGCCCAGAGCGCCAACGAGAACGAGGCCGCGACTGCACTTCGGCAGGCACAGGCGCTGATGCGCGAGTACCGCTTGACCGAAATGGATGTGAAGTTGAGCGACGTCGGTGAAGTCGAGTCGCAGTTCCCCCGAGTCGAACGCCTGCCGACGTGGGAGCGAAATCTGAGCGGAGCAGTTGCTCACGTTTTCGGGTGCACCTCTCTGTGTGGTCGGCAGTACTGCAAGGAAAAGGATCGGATCATCGCCCGCGTGTCTTTCGTGGGGGTAACACCCGCCCAGCACATCGCTCTGTATGCGTTCGAGGCGTTGCTGACAAAGTTGAAATTTGCCCGTAAGCAATACGTCGCAGCGGTTCGTGCGGGGGTGCACCGCAGCTCGTACTCGGCCGAAACAGCAGGCGAACACTTCGCCCTGGCATGGGTCAATGAGGTCTACGGGAAGCTGAGCGCCCTTGTTCCGAAAGGCGAAGACGATACCCCGCCAGCAAGCGACGGACGCGACATCATCGCAGTCGAGGCGCAAGACAAGGCACTAATCACCGAGTACCTCGCAAACAAAGGCGTGGGCAAAGCCCGCAAAGCGCGTGATATCGATATCGACCTGAATGCGCAAATCGCGGGAATGCTTGCCGGGCGCAGGGTGGATCTGCACGCAGGCATTGCGCGCGGCGGCGACGAAACTCTAACGCTAGCCGTAACCGCTTGACCCGTCCTCACTTACTACTTGTGTGCCTTACCCGTTGCCATGGTTAAATCCACCTCCGTCGACCAGTTGTACCTCAAACTGTTCGCCCGGAATTCCCGGTGAAGATGCGACCCAGCGAATCACATGCTGGGCACCGCATTTTGGGCAGCGAATTTCGATTTGATCCTTGCTGTCATCCAGATCGAACCGAAGTTCTTCATCACATTTTTTGCACCTGGCCATCTGAGCATCCTCAAATAGGTATCAGCTCAGCATAGCGCCTCTCCACTTCTACGAATCGTGCTAGCAACGAGAGGAGACAAAAAACTGCTTTTTAACCTTTCTCGACAGGTGTGACTATCTCATTGCATTTCTTAATAACGGCGGCTGCTTGCTGTAACCCATCGTCGTCAGTCGAAGCACCAGAAATCGTGTGATGTATTTCCTTTATTATTTTTTCTTCAAGCTCCTCTAGGAGATAGTGATAGCACGAAACACCAAACTTATCGATGTAATCAGCCTGATGCGGAAGAACAAGCTTTAAAATTTCAGAAGATTTTTCGTTGCTAATTACTTTCGCACCAACTCCGTGCTTTATCACAAAGGCCCCCATAACAGCCTGCATCATCACACTAGAGTAAGCAGAGTAAGCAGCCCACAACATCGGCGTTACGAACGGGCGAGCGGTTGAGGGAACCAACTGTTTCTTGATGAATTCGGGATCAATTTGTCGATCTAAAGCCTCCACAAGCCTCCGCACCTTCGGATCATTTTTAGCAGCCTCGGCAGCCTCCTCAAACTTTATTACTGACATCCAACTTGATACAAATTTAAACGTTCCCAAAGAGACAACTGAAGCCCAGACCTCCTCAGCAGCCGTCATTCTTTTTTGATCTAACAGCAACTGTCGATTTGAGATAGCAGATAGAGTTCCGTTTCGAAGCGCAGCTATCTCTGTCTCTTTCGTTTTAAGATCCGCCTTAAAGGATTCCTCTAACTTCCTCAAATCAAACTTATAAGCCTCCATGAGTTTGGAGTATTCAGCTTCAACTGATTTCGTCAATCTCGTAATTATTAAATTTCTCGCGAGCCATAGAGCTAAAGCAAATAGTGCTGCCGATCCGCCAGAAGCCAAGAAAATATCCATACCTGCCCTCACTTGTGATTCTCAAATATATCTGGGAGAGAACCCCATGCCCACAGAAAACCGAATCGACTACCCGGCGTTGCGCAAGCGCAGCAACATCTACCCCTTTGGCGAGCGAGTGCCGCGCACAGTCCGGATGCTGAAGACCGTCATCGCCTAACCCCTCCCCCAACTCAACAGCCTGCCGGTGCACGGCGGGCGAGGTATGCACGCATGTTTATTTGTGCAGATACGAAGATCGGTCAGTGCAAATCGCTCGGCGATCAAGTGCGTGTTCTCGCGCTTCGCCTCGGCGGCGGATGGAGCCAAGCCCGCGAAGATCTGGCGAGAGAGGCCGAGCAATGGTTTGGACGCGACCCAGTCACCACGAAACAGGAATGGCGCGCAGTCCGCGCCGAAGTCTTCCGCACCGAATAACCACCTTCTGCCGTCACGCGCGGCATGGAGCAATACCCATGGAAACCGAAATCCTCTCCGATGAGGAACTGGCCAAACTCACTGGTTACAAGGCCAGGGCCTACCAGCGCCGCTGGCTGATTGATCGTCAGTGGGTCTTTGTCGAAAGCCGCGGCAAACGTCCACTGGTGGGTCGGATGTATGCCCGCATGAAGCTGGGCATGGTCAGCCCGACCAATACCGACCCTAATCCACCGCCGGCTATACCGGTATGGACACCTGACTATTCGCGAGTGAACTGATATGCGCCCCCGCAAGGCCGACACACGCAACTTGCCGCCCCGGATGTACCAGTGGACACGAACACGAAAAAGCGGAAAGGTTTGGATCGCCTATTACTATCTGGATATGACAGGCAAGGCGATCCCGCTGGGCAAAGACCTGGACCTGGCAAGAGCCAAATGGGCAGAGCTTGAGGCAAAGGAAAAGCCGCTCGATTTGCGCACCATGAAGGGCATCTTTGACCGATATATCCGCGACATCGTATCGAAGAAAGCGGCGCGGACGCAGAAGGACAATTTGGCGGAGATCAAGCAGCTTCGGCCGATGTTCGACAGCGCTCCTATCGACTCAATTACCCCAGCAACTATCGCGGGTTACCGCGACGCGCGAACCGCCAAGGTTCGGGCGAATCGCGAGATTGCCACCCTCTCCCACGTTTTCAATATTGCTCGGGAATGGGGGCTGACAACCAGAGAAAATCCCTGCCAAGGCGTGCGCAAAAACAAGGAAACGCCTAGGGACTATTACGCGAATGATGTGGTTTGGGATGCTGTTTACATGAAGGCAGCTCAAGAGCTGAAAGACGCGATGGACTTGGCGTATCTGACCGGGCAACGACCGGCAGATGTCCTGGTTATGAGAAAGGACGACGTCGAGGGAAATTATTTGGGAGTGCAGCAAAACAAGACACACAAAAAGCTGCGTATCCAGATGACTGACGGTGATGAGCCAAACAGCCTGGGCCTGCTAATCGGGAAAATGGCCGAGCGCAATGCTCAGCACATTTGCAGCTATTTGATCGTGAGCGCACGCGGCAAACGAATGACGGCGAAGATGCTCCGCGATCGATGGGACGACGCCAGAGAAAGAGCCAAGAAAGAGGCCGAAGAAAGAGGCGATGCTCAGCTGGCGGAGAAAATAGGAGGCTTCCAGTTCAGGGACATCAGGCCGAAAGCGGCGTCGGAAATTCTCGACGTCGGTGATGCAAGCCTACTCTTGGGGCATACCAAGGGTGACATCACTGAGCGCGTCTATCGACGAATTGGCGCCATTGCAAAGCCCTCGAAATAGCCCGAAAAACCGTTACAAAACTCAAACTTCGCCCCTTGTGGAATGGGGTCTGTAGAGCTGTCGAAAAATAAAAGTATCGTAACGAAAAACGGCTACAAGCCCCGGTTTCATTGGCTTTGAATATCGGTCTTGAAAACCGTCGACTGTAACAGGTCCATGAGTTCGAATCCCATCGCCTCCGCCATATTTGTACCGACAAAGCCCTGATTATTCAGGGCTTTGTCGTTTCTGGGGTTTGGGATTTTTGCCGCAGCCACTGAGGCGTTAAAAAGACTTTCCGCCTTTCTTCCCTTCTCTGGCGTCCTGCCGGAGGTAAAACACTCTTCATGTAATACGGTGACGCCGGGGTCTTCCGCGGAGGAAACCGCATACCAGATTCAGCTCTGCTCACTTCTCTGCTTTTCAAAATCAACCAGAACCAGCTCGCACTTGAAGCCGCCATCATGGAGCTCACGAAATGGGTCGAAGAGCGCGGGTCATCGGACGTAGCCGAAAACGTTCGCGGCGAGTTATACGTGATCGATCACAACGGAGAGTCCATCAAAATGAGTCTGGCTGTTCTGATGGCTCCTGACTGATTGCTATAGGCCAAAAGCAGTCACCTGGATCGAGTGCATTGCGCCGGAAATTTTGGCTTCGTAGTATCACGACAGCAAACACCAGCATTCGAGACATGCCTTGGAAATTAAAATAACACTGGAAATTGAGAGAACGGCCTACGAGGAGTTCCTTAGTCTTGTAGACAGCGGTAAGTTCCAGCACCAAAGATTGGGGCAAGCGTTCTACAATCATTTCCGCCTTCATCATCTCAGCGACCAGCTAATGCTGCAGGGCCTTTACGAATCTGACGGTAAGAAAGCCCTCGGTATGATTGCTGGTATCTTCGATATTAGGTAACCAGCCCCACTCGCTCGCCTGACTCGTCGAACAGCACGTATTCGTGCTTTGCGTCCACCACACGCACGGCATTCTCGTATTCCAAAGAACGTCCATCGTGCAAATCAATTTGAACGGCCATATCTACATCCTTGAATAATGGAGAAATGCCTATGGCACATGGGCTCCGATCGTCAAGGAAGCACCTTATGCTCACAGCAACCCAAATCGATTGCTCTGCACTACGCAATAACAACCCGTAAAGCGAGCGAGTGCCGCGCGAGGTCAGGATACTGAAAGATGTCACTGCTGACCCTATGCCCAGCATCGGGCTCGCCTACTTCAAAGGCGAAGTGTCGGTGACAAAAGTCGGCCAATTCTATCTGGCATGGACGAATAGCCACGGCGCCGTCGCGGCGGTAATGACGAGCGGCAGTCACCTCGGCTTGTGTCCAGCCGAGGTCGAGGTCGTTAGCTGGTAGGGTCTTCCGCCGGCTGCAGCACAGTCAGGCGTCACGCTTCAGAGCGATCGCAAAACTGTTTGTACCTTACAGGTCCTATGGTTGGCTTCGAGACTTCAACTTCCCAGCCTTCACCAAGATGACCACCGACCTGCGCACCCAGGGGTGCACGGTCGAGAACCCAACCGAGCACGGGTCTTCGACGGTGCGGAGTGGGCGGACTACATGGCTTACGACCTGCCCCGCCTCGGCCTGATGGTGGTGAATACCCATGATTTGGTAACGGAGGAACTATCGCAGTACCAACATCCACCGACTGATGTAAAAAGCACAGTCGCTATTTCACCCAAGCTCGGGACGTCAGCCAAAACATGCAGATCACTCGCACTGGAACAGTTTTAACTGGTGAACATGCCGGCTGGACCATGAGCGTTCACGACGATAGCACGGGTGAAACTGGTGGCTATTTCCTTTACTTGTTACAGGGCAAGCTGAACGGTTTTGATTCCTGGTTCGAAACCATAGAACAGTTAGAGCGCGAGATTTCAGAGCTCCACGTTCGCTGGGACTAGAGCTTCACCGCTTCATTTATCCCATCACCTCTCTTCAAAGTCAGACAAAGATCAGGAGGAATTTAATATTGAAGAAAATGATGATGATCGCCGTCAACAAGCCAGGTGAGCGCATAACACCCAGTAGGACGTAGATAAAGGGGTTCAACACTGCGCCGATCATGAAAAGAATCCAGGCGGGGAATCTTAAAGGGGCGGGGTCAAACAGCGCCCAGATCGTGAGCCCAAGCCAAACAGCCCAAAAAGAATACATCGTTACGCCATCTACCCGGAAAAACGCCCGCTTGAACGTGTGTACAACCTTGTCTGACTCGTTGAGCATCTGGGCCACCAAAATAACTAATTCATATCGATAGTAGCCGTAGCTTCAAAAACCTCTACGCCCTCTTCCTTCAAAGTCAGGCGCTAATCCCGGCGTTTTTCATCGTCTTTGCCTGAACTGGTTACACGACTGCGCGACAGGAGAATCTGTTGCATTGCCAGATGTGCGTCAGGATCTCCGCATTCAGCCATGCACTCAAGACAATCGCCCCCACAGTCCTGGAGCACTGGAGAAGTATCGAGAGGTCGCTTGCAAATATTGCATGTACGCATTCTAGATTCCTGCCTCAGGGTTAAGGCTAATTTGGACGGTCAGTTAGGCAGAAAAAAACAACACGATTAAACACCAACTGAGCAACTGATGCGAAATACGCGCTGGCCTCCCACTACACCTCCATCTTCAAAGTCAGCCGCTATAGCGGCCAGGACGAAGTCATGCCTGAAGAAAAATTGATTGGCCCTGTCGAAGTCGTACGAGACGGGCACGGGCACGGACGCTGGCAAACCCCTTGATGTACAGCCACCAACGATGATATTCATCGGAGTTACTGAGAAACCTGAATGGAATCTCGCCTTGAGGACACACGGAAATGAGTGCGCGAAAAATCTTGGTCACGGGTGCTGCGGGCAAAATCGGCAGTGCCTTTTGGGCAGCGTATGGCGATGAACTGGATTTGCGTTTAGCCGACGTCGATGTAAGTGGATTTCCGGATTCAGTAGAGCGCGTTGCCCTCGACATCCGGGATCAAGGCAACTGCCTTGCGGCCTGCGAAGGAATAGAAACCGTGATTCATCTGGCAGCTGATCCTAATGCAGATGCCGACTTCATGACCTCTGTGCTACCGGTGAATATTGTGGGTACCTACAATATGCTGCTCGCGGCGAAGGCGCAGGGTTGCAAGCGCTTCATATTTGCCAGCAGCGCTCAAGCCATCGAAGGTTATCCAAAAGATGTGCAAGTACATGAGTTCATGGCGCCTAGACCTGGCAACCTTTACGGCGTCGGCAAAGCGTTCGGTGAGGCGCTGGCATCGATGTATGCAAATGATGGTCAGATGACAACCGTTGCGGTGCGCATTGCCAACGTAGCCGAATTTCATCCCGGCGAGACTCACAGCCCCAGGGATGTCGCGGCATTTATCAGTTCGCGGGATGTCGTCGCGTTACTCAGAAACTGCGTTGAGGCCGAGCTGAGCGGATTCCACGTTATCCATGGAGTATCGGACAACAGATACAAGCGCCTTGCTATTGATAAGACCAGAGAAGTTGTTGGGTATCAGCCCCGTGATGATGCATTTGGGATTCTGGAGGGGCGCGTCCAGCCTGATTGACTGTGATTTCGAACTTGAAAGCCGTCGACTGTAAAAGCTCCATGAGTTCGAATCCCATCGCCTGCGCCGTTTTATCTATTACAAAGCCCTGACTATTCAGGGCTTTGTCGTTTCAGTGGTTTGACGAAATTCTTACTGACCTTCTGATTACTGTCCCTCAAACAGAATCCTTGTCGGGCTCAGCTCTCAAACTGGAAGCGCCCAGAAAGTAAAACAAGCCACCCGCAATAATGAAGAGCGCGAGCATGTAGAAGATGTAGTGAGGACGCTGGGTCGCCAGTACCACGCCGCAAAGAACCGGGCCCAATGCCGCTCCAAGGTTCGCAAGGTTTTGTGCGCCGTAATACATGCCGCGCAGGTTGTCCGGAGCGATCTTGTCGATGAACATGTATTCGGCGGGAAACACGATGATCTCGCCGAGCGTGAAGATGGCCATGGAAACGACCCACAGCAGAATAGACGTCGACAGGGCAAAACCCGCCAGCCCCAGCATGAACATGCTGAGTCCTGCTGCAAGCCAAAGATTCAGGTGTTTGTGGGAGATCTTTCTGCCGATGGAATATTGCAGACCGATCACCATCAGCGCGTTGGTAGCCACAACGGTACTGATGATCTGGTAGGTAGATTCTGGCGTGGTAGTGACCACCAGATACTGCGAAAGATAAGCAGTGAATTGGCCAAAGACCACTGCACTCAACAGTCCGCCAAGGGTGAAACAAACCAACCGATAATCCTGGAGCAATAGTTTTCCCACGGCCAGAAACGGTACGGGTTTGCGGGTTTCATCAGCGGCATTCAAGCCTCTATCGCCCCAAACGAAATAGATAAAGAAAAAACCCGCCCCCAGCCCGGCAGATAGCAGGAATGGCAAGCTGATATCCAGTTTGGCCATCCCGGCGCCAAGAAAGGGGCCGACGGCATAGCCGATATTGGTCAGCGTGTATTTGATCGAGAAAACTTCGCCACGCTCGGTGACGGGAAGCAAACTGCCAAAACCGGATTTGACTGCGATATCAATGACCGCATAAGCCAGGTTGATCAATACCAGGCAGCCGTAGAACAACCAGATATCGCGAGCAACAAACGTCCCGAGAAAACCCAGCGCAAACACTGCAGTGAGGGCCAGGATCAGCCGGTAACTGGAAACCCTGTCGACCAGAAAGCCGCCATAAAGGCTCAATAGCGACCCGATAATCAGTGTGCTGCCAATCACCAGACCGATATCGGCGACGCTCAGACTGAAACTTCCGGAAAGGTAGATGACTAGATAAGGCAGGGTGATCGCTCGCGCCAAGGTCAAAATCAGCGACGCTGACAGCAGCAGATTTACCGTTGCCGGATAGTTTTTTAGCGTGGTCAGCATCCTTGCCCTCTTCGTTCAGCAGATTGTTTTTATGGCATTTGTCTGGCGCATCTCATTGATTGATGCGTTGGAACCAAGCTTAACGGGGAACTGAATTCTGATTTATGATGATTTTTACTAGCGCTGCGGAACTGAATTCATCAATTTGAGGCATCCATGTTTTCCTCCGAACGATTAAAAGGCATCGATGTTTTTGTCTGCGTCGCAGACTGCGGCAGTTTCCAGGCAGCTGCCGAGCGAATGAGCCTGACGGGGTCGGCAGTCAGTAAAGGCATTGCGCGACTGGAAGGCAGGCTTGGCGTTCGGCTGTTCCATCGCACCACCCGACGCTTGTCATTGACGGATGCGGGGACGGCGTTTTACCGCACCTGCACCGGGGTGCTGTCGGACCTGGAAGAGGCTGAACTGTCTCTGCATGCCGAAAACAGTGAGCTTCGGGGCAGAATTCGTATTGACCTTCCGGGTGCCTTTGGCCGCCAGCAGGCGCTCCCAGTGATACTGCGGTTTGCTCAGGAACACGCGCTGCTGGTCCCGCACATCACGTTCTCCGACCGTTTCATCGACCCTGTCGAGGAAAATGTCGATATCGTTGTGCGCATCGGCGGCTCAGATATTTGGCCCGATACGCTGGGGCATCGCTACCTGGGCAGTGAGTGGCATATCTTCTGTGCGTCGCCCGCCTACCTGAGCAAACATGGCACGCCGGTGACCGAGCGTGATCTGCAACAGCATCAGTGCATCGCTTACGGCTGGACGGATGGAACCGTTAACCCCTGGAGTTTTTCAGGAAAGCACCCGGGCGAAATCGTACGCAGGGCGATAGACGCAAAGTTTGTTGTCGGGGATGGCGAAGGTCTGGTGATCGCGGTAGCGGCGGGATGCGGGATCGCCCAGCTACCTTCGTGGCTGGTCAAACGCCAGCTTGAAGAAGGGACATTGGTTGAAGTGCTCCCCCACTTGGCAACCAACGGCCTGGCGATCAATCTCGTGTGGATCAAAAGTCGACAAGCACTTCCCAAGGTCAGTGCCTTAGTGGAAACGCTTGCCGCTAATTTGATGCCGTCTGCGAACAACATCCAATGAGCATCTCTGCCCGATCAGGGTCGTGCCCCTTCTCGCTTACGCCTGATCCATCGCCTCGACGACGCCCTTGTCCTCACCCAAAAACCCACCGCTCTGATGCTGCCACAACCGCGCATAAACGCCGTTTTTCCCAAGCAACTCAGTGTGAGTACCCTGCTCAATAATGCGCCCGTCATCCATGACGATTAGCCGGTCCATGGCTGCAATCGTCGACAGTCGATGGGCAATCGCGATAACGGTCTTGCCCTGCATCATTTCATCGAGGCTTTCCTGAATCGCTACTTCAACTTCCGAGTCCAGCGCGCTGGTGGCCTCGTCAAGCAGCAGGATCGGCGCGTTCTTGAGCATCACCCGGGCAATCGCGACGCGTTGGCGTTGCCCACCCGACAGCTTGATACCGCGCTCACCGACAAGCGTGTCATAACCTGAATGACCTTGCCGATCGCTGAGTTGGCTGATGAATTCATCGGCCTGCGCGTTCATTGCGGCGCGGCGGACTTGCGCGTCGCTTGCATCCGGACGGCCGTAGGCGATGTTGTCGCGAATGGAGCGGTGCAACAACGAAGTGTCCTGCGTGACCATGCCGATGGCGGCACGCAGGCTGTCCTGGGTCACGTGCGCGATGTTCTGGCCGTCGATGCGGATCTCGCCGCTGTCGACGTCATAAAAGCGCAGCAGCAAGTTGATCAGCGTGGATTTACCAGCGCCAGAGCGCCCGACCAGACCGATTTTTTCGCCCGGACGGATGTTCAAACTCAGGCCGTCGAGCACCTGACGTTCGCCGTTGTAGTTGAAGTGCACTTTATCGAAAGTGACTGCGCCGCCAGTGGTCACCAGCACGCCGGCATCCGGTGCGTCTTGCACCTTGGCGCCTTGGGTCAGCGTTGCCATGCCGTCCTGTACGGTGCCGATGCTTTCGAACAGCGAGGTCATTTGCCACATGATCCAGTTCGACATGCCGTTGATCCGCAACGCCATCGCGGTAATTGCCGCCACGGCGCCGGCGCCGACATCACCCTGATGCCATAGCCACAAGGCATAACCACCGGCCGACATGATCAACCCGACCACCAAAGCCTGATTGACGATTTCGAACTGGCTGACCAGACGCATCTGGCGAAAGCCCGTTTGCTTGAAATCCTCCATCGCGGCACGCGCGAAATGCGCTTCGCGATTGGAGTGGGAGAACAGTTTCACCGTGGTGATGTTGGTGTAGGCGTCCGAGATACGCCCGGTCATCATCGATCGCGCATTGGCCTGCTCCTGCCCGACTTTGCCCAAGCGCGGCACGAAGTACCACATGGCAAGAGCGAACAGCACCGCCCAGCCAATGAACGGAAGCATCAGCTTCAAAGCGAAGCCGCCGGCCAGTGCGATGATCGCAATGAAATAGACCCCGATCCCGGGCACAATTTCGATCAGGGTGAACAGCACGTCGCGCACTGCGAGCGCCGTCTGCATGACCTTGGTGGTGACCCGACCGGAAAACTCATCGGAAAAGAAAGAAAGGCTTTGCCGCAGCATCAGGCGATGGAAGTCCCAGCGCAGCCGTAACGGAAAATTAATCGCCAATATCTGGTGCTGCACCATGGTCCGCAACGCCACCAACCCGACGCTGGTCACCATGACAATGCCCATGCCCCACAATACCCGACTTTCCATTGCAGCCGCTTCACCGCCCGCCTGCCAGGTCGAGAGCAGGTCGACAACCTGCCCGAGAAAGGAAAACAGCCAGGCTTCGTAAATCGACACCGCAGCACTGAGCAGCGCCAGCGCGAGGATGTAACCGCGAGCGCCCCGCGTACAGGCCCACAGAAAACGCGCCAGTCCTGCGGGTGGCGGCGGTACCTCGTCGGGAGGAAAAGGGTCGAGTCTTCGTTCAAACGCACGAAGCATGGTGGTCTCCAAAACGATCAAGTAGAGGAGATTCTGCGGTTTGCGGCTTCGAAGCTGCAAGGGCAGTTTCCAGCGACGGCTACTGAGTGACCACAATCTTCCCGATCATCTGCGGATGCAGCGCACAAAAATACTCGAATTCTCCCGGCGTATTGAACACCCAGGAAAAGCTGTCATCGGTATCCAGCGCTCCCGAGCGAAACACCTTGTGCGTCTCAGCCACCGTGTGCGGAATCTGGTCGTCGTTGACCCATGTCACCTTGGTGCCAACCGCCACAGTCAGGTCCTTGGGCCCGAACATGAACTCCTTGATATCGATCTTCACCTCCTGCGCCCACACCGGCATCGACAACATCAGGCACAGCAACGGCAACATTCGCGTGTTCATCTGAGTGCCCTCCCCTAGACCAGTGTCGAATCGATCAACGCCAACGGATGATCGCCCTGTGTCGCCCGCACATCGGTGATCCCCAGATAGTTGCGCAATTGATCGGCCGCCACCGTCATTGGCCCCGGAGTCGGCGCCGCACCCGGTGCAGGTTGCGGATAGGCCGTGCCCCGCGCGGTATGAAAGGTGATATTGCCCTCGACCTTTTGGATGACCTGATGAATATGCCCGTTCAATACCGTCACCGAACCGTACTTGCGCAGCATCGCAATCGCCTGATCGCCATCCTCGGTGCCCCAGCCCCACGGCTGGTAAATCGTCCACAACGGAATGTGCGTAAACACGACGATGGGGGTACTGCTGGTCACCGCGCGTAAGTCATCCGCCAGCCATGCCAGTTGATCGGCGCCGAGAGTGGCTTCATGGCCAGCCTGGAAGTTGAAGACATTGACCAGCGCGATGAAATGCACACCGTGGTCATCGAAGCTGTACCAGCCGTTGCCTTTGGTGCCCTTGCCGTAACGCTCCAGATAAAGCTTGCCGCCGCCCTCGTCGAGGGTGTCGTGTTCACCGGGCACGTAATGCACGGCCGATGGCAGGCCTTTGAGCACCTGATCCGCTGTATCGAACTCCTCGGCTTTGGACAGGTGCGTGATGTCGCCGGTATGCAGGATCAGCGCCGGCCGTTTTGGCAGCGCGATGACCTTGTCGATGGCCACTTGCAGCGTTTTGAGCGGTTCAGGATTGGCTTCCTTGTTGAAGCCGATGTGCGAGTCGCTGATCTGTACGAAGTGGAACGTGCTGGCCATTGCCTTGGGATCGATGACGTTGCCCGCCTCATCCAGCGCAAAGGCCCGGGGAATGCCGCCGTGCAAGGCCCAGATCACCCCGGCACCGGCCCACGCCGAGCACTTGAGCAACGTTCGGCGGTCAGGGTTTAGCAATGTGTCGGTGCGCCGTGGGTGTTTTGCTTGAATGTCCATCGGTATGTCCTCGCTGGCGGACTACAGTGATGTAGCTGACACGAGGTAAACCTTGCAGGACGGACGTTTATTCCACGCGGAAAAATAGATTTTTTTCGCGGAATAAAAGACCACGCATCACGGTTATAGAGGTGTGACGGTGCGGAACCGACTATGAAGCGATTTGAGGAACTGATTGCGCCCCATCTGGACGCCGCCTACAACCTCGCCCGCTGGCTGACTGGCAACGACAGCGCCGCCCGCGATGTCGTGCAGGAAAGCGCTCTGCGGGCGTTCAGATTCTTGCAGCGGTTTGCCGATGGCAACGCCAAGGCCTGGTTCCTGACCATCGTGCGCAACGAAAGCTACACCTGGCTCAAAGCCTCGGCCGGTCACCATTGGGTCACTATCGATGACGACATGGGCGATGACGTTGCAGCCCTCAGCCACGGCCAGACCCCGGAACTGCTGGCGATTCACACGGAAAACGCCGCTCTGATTCAGCAAGCCCTGAGCGCCCTGCCGCCAGTCTTTCGAGAGGTGATTGTGTTGAAAGAACTCGAAGACATGCCTTACAAGGACATCGCCATGGTGGTGGATATTCCTATCGGCACCGTCATGTCGAGACTGGCCCGGGCGCGCGCCATGCTCAAACTCGAATTACTGAAGTTGCACGATCATGAATGAACTCGACTGCACCGTTTGCCGGACAAACTTGCACGGCTATCTGGATCAGGAACTGGATACCGCGACGGCTGCGGATGTGGCCGCGCATCTGGCTTCATGCGCCGAGTGCACGCGTCTGCATGATGAGGTGAAACTGCTGAAAGTCAGCGTGAAGAGACTGGCAACGCACTATCCGGCGCCGGCATCGTTGGCCGCCAGCGTGTTTGCCGTTGATGCGCCCTCACCCGGTTTCATGGAGCGCTGGCGAAAATGGTTTGCACCGACGTTTTCTGCGGCGGCGCTGGCCTTGGCTGCGGTGCTCTACGTGGCAACTCCAAGCAGTGAACAACCGTTGATGGACGAGGCTGTCTCCAGCCATGTTCGCTCATTGATGGGTGAACATCTGAACGATGTGGTGTCCTCGGATCGTCACACCGTGAAGCCCTGGTTCACCGGCAAACTCGACTTCTCGCCACCAGTCTTCGATTACTCGGCTCAGGGCTTTCCATTGCTCGGGGGTCGACTGGACTACTTGCAGCACCAGACCACGGCGGCTCTCAGTTATGGCCGGGCCAAACACATCATCAATGTGTTTATCCTGCCCACGCAGGAGGCCGATACACAACGGCAAAGCCAGACGATTCGTGGCTTCAACGTGGTGACCTGGCAAGCCGGTCACATGCGCTTCGTGGTGGTTTCCGATGTGGAAAAAAGCGAACTGGAGGCGTTTAGCCAGTTGCTCAGGAGTGGTACTTGAGGGAGTGTTGAGGCTCGTCAGATGAAATTATTTTCATCTGACTCTCATGGCTGAAAAAAAACGAATTACGCCGCGGCGGATGTGTCCATTTGTTACAGACAACAAGGATCTACCGCCATGAAATTCTCCAAAATCTGCCAAACACTTTGCAACTGGTCAGGAAGCCCGAAAGTCTTCCTTTCTGCGGTGGTGTTGATCCTCATATGGGCTAGCACCGGACCGGTATTTCACTACAACGACACTTGGCAACTGATCATCAACACCTCGACCACCATCATCACTTTCCTGATGGTGTTCCTGATTCAAAACACCCAGAACCGCGACAACGACATCCTGCACCTGAAAATCGACGAATTGCTGCGAGCGAACAAGGAAGCTCAGAACGCCGCACTAAGTCTTGAAAAAAAGGGCACCAAGGAACTCCGCGCATTAAGGGAGGAATACTCGGCGATGGGCGAAAGCGAGACGATCCAGGTAAATGCGCCCCCAACCAACGCCGAAGCAGCGAGCATCCCGTCCGCGCCCCAGGTCTAGCGCCCCGGCGCCTGTCCGTTGAAGCCGAGGCTGTCCTTCTATTAAACCGCGCTGGCCGCTTCGTCGATCAGCGCCGCCACCTCGGCCGCATGCGATGCCAGCGACGCATGGCTGGCATTCAGTGTGATGACTTTTTTCGCACCCAGCCGCGCCGACATCAGCTTCTGGTTATCCGGATGGATCATGTGATCCTCGCTGGAGATCTGATACCACGACGGTTTGTTCTTCCACGCAGCATTGCTGATCGTGTCACCAAAGGTGCTGGCCAGTGGCGCCTTCTGGGTTACGGCCATCACTAGCGCCTCATCGGCAGTCAGATCCTGGCAAAAGCTTTCATGGAATTTGTCGGCCTTGAGCCAGAGAAAACCATCGCTGTCAGGGGCAAGATTCGGCGCCGCCGCCGGAGGATGCTGCTGAGTCAGACCGCCGGGGCTTTCACCGGCATCCGGCGCGAACGCGGCGATGTACACCAGCCCGACGACATTTGACTGATTACCCGCCTCGGTGATCACCGCCCCGCCGTAGGAGTGCCCGACCAGCAACACCGGGCCGCTTTGTTGCGCGATCATTTTGCGGGTGCGCTCGGCGTCATCGGCCAGCGATGTCAGCGGCATTTCCACCGCATGAATGTCGGTGTAACCCTTGCGGGTCAGCTCGATAATCACCTTGGCCCAATGCGCGGCACCGCCCCAAAACCCGTGTACCAGCACAATTGTCGGTTTATTACTCATGGCCCTGCTCCTGTCCGTGAAGAAAAGATGAATTGCCAATTGCCGGCGCAGTATGGAACCGATCCGCCGATCCAGCCATGTGCGCAAACCACTCATTTGTCTGTAAGACCTGTGTTACATCGGCTCCGGCTTGAAAATCTTTTCTGGCTAAATCCCGGTTCGAATCTACGCTCTTGCCGGGGATACATATTTAAAGAAAGGTCGGGGGCCTGACTTCGCTACTTATGCAAGTACGCAGGAGCACCTCATGAACCGGACAAGAATCTCCAGGCTATTCGCTGTTTCAATGCTGTTATCCGCAATGATTGTTCCCGTCACCACGCACGCTGCCGACAAACCTCCACCCAACATCGTGGTGATCATGGGCGACGATATTGGCTGGTCGAATATCGGTGTCTACAACCAGGGCATGATGGCCGGGCGCACGCCCAACCTCGATCAGCTCGCGGCTGAAGGCATGCGTTTTACCGACTATTACGCCGAAGCCAGTTGCACCGCCGGGCGCGCCAATTTCATCACCGGCGAACTGCCGATCCGTACCGGCATGACCACGGTCGGACAGGCTGGCTCACCCATCGGCATTCCCGCTGAAGCGGTGACCATCGCCACCGTGCTCAAATCCATGGGTTACGCCACCGGCCAGTTCGGCAAGAACCACTTGGGTGACCTCAACGAATTCCTGCCTACCGTGCACGGGTTCGATGAGTTCTTCGGCTACCTCTACCACCTCGACGCCATGGAAGACCCGGCGCATCCCAACTATCCGAAAGAGCTGCTGGACACCGTAGGGCCACGCAATATGGTTCACAGCTGGGCGACCACCTCCGACGACGCCACCGTGATGCCACGCTGGGGCAAGGTCGGCAAACAGAAGATCGAAGACGCTGGCACGCTGTATCCGGAGCGCATGAAAACCGTTGATGACGAAATCCAGGCGAAAGCCTTCGCATTCATCGACAAGGCCAAGCAGGACAATAAACCGTTCTTCCTCTGGCTCAATCCGACCCGGATGCACATCGTCACGCACCTTTCCGACAAGTACCAAGCCATGCGTAATTCACAAAATGGCTGGTCAGAACAAGAAGCAGGCATGGCGCAACTAGACGATATCGTCGGCGACGTCCTGGCCAAGCTGAAAAAAGACGGCATGGACGACAACACCATCGTGATGTTCACCACCGACAACGGCGCTGAAAACTTCACCTGGCCCGACGGCGGCACCACACCGTTTGCCATGGGCAAAGGCACGGTAATGGAAGGTGGTTTCCGCGTACCGGCGATTGTCCGCTGGCCTGGCCAGGTGCCGCCCAACACTATCTCCAACGGGATCATGTCCGGCATGGACTGGTTCCCGACCTTCATCACCGCAGCGGGTAATCCCTCAATCACCAGCGAGTTGCTCAAAGGCAAACAAGTAGGCGACACGACCTACAAAGTTCACCTGGACGGCTACGATCAGACCCCCATGATCACCGGTAAAGGTCCGTCGAATCGGCATGAAATTTTCTACTTCGGTGAAAGCGCACTCGGCGCGATCCGCATCGATGACTTCAAGTACCGCTTCATCGATCAACCAGGTGGCTGGTTGGGTGCCAAAGTCACACTGGACATGCCGATCCTGACCAATCTGCGGCTCGATCCGTTCGAGCGCGCCGGCTGGCCACAGAACATGGCGGCCACCGGTTCGCTGGAGTATTTCGAGTGGTTCAAATTCCAGTTCTGGCGCTTTGTGTTTGTCCAGCAACAGGTGGTGAAACTGGCGGAAACAGCAGTCGAGTATCCGCCGATGCAGAAAGGCGCAAGCTTCAATCTTGAAGCGGTCAAGGAGCGAATCCAGGCCGCGCGTGCGGCGTTGGACAAGTAGCACTTCAGGCAATGGGCGGGTGACCAATGCCGGTCACCCGTGTTCTTGACGAATGCTTGCCGAGGTAAGCCCCATGCATAGCAGAAGATCCGCCTTGTCCACGCTCACGCTACTGAGCATGTGTATCCAGCAAGCCCACGCGGGCGGCATCATGCTTTACGAGATCGGTACGGATAACGCCGGCCTGGCCAACGCCGGCGCCGCCGCCCGGGCGCAAGGCCCCTCGACCATCGCCAGCAACCCGGCAGGTCTGAGTTACCTGCCAGGCACGCAAATCACCGGCGGTTTGCAGGTGCTGTACGGCAACCTGACCTTCAACCGTGATTCCGACACCAATGGCACGGGCAACGGCAGTGGTAACGCGCTCGACCCGATTCCCGGCGGAAGTTTTTTCATCAGCCACCAACTCGACGAACATTGGAGCGTCGGTTTTGGCAATTACGGCGACTTCGGTCTGGCGGCCAACTACGACAACAACTGGTCCGGGCGTTACTTTGCGCAAAACGCCAGCCTCGCCGGCTTGTCGTTTGTGCCGAGCGTGGCGTATCGCTTCAATGATGAGTGGTCGGTGGGCCTAGGCGTCAAAGCCATGCACGGCATGCTCCAGGCGCAAACTGCGATCGATCGCTCGCCCTTCGGCCTGACGGATCGCAGTGACGGCCAGTTCAAGTACAAGGACAACGACTGGGGTTTCGGCGCCAATGCCGGGGTGATTTATGCCCCGCAGGCCGGTACGCGCATTGGCCTGGCCTACACCAGCAAGGTCGATCTGAAGTTCGAGGATGGTCTCGACGTCAAGGGCAACGGTCCGGCGCTGCAACGCCTCGATGGCCTCAACACTCAGCTCGACATGACCGTGCCACAAACCGTGACCCTGAGCCTGTTCCAGCAACTCGACTCGAAATGGGCGCTGCTGGCCTCGGCCAACTGGCAGGACTGGTCAGAGTTCGGTGACATCGCCGTTCAGGTCGACACCACCGCGGTCGGCGCCCAGTCGACTACGATCAACGCGCACTTCAAAGACACCTGGCAACTGGCGCTCGGCGCCCAGTATCAGGCCACTCCGCAACTGCTATGGAATGTCGGCATGGCTTACGACAGCAGCGCCGTTTCGGACAGTAACCGAACCTTCACCGTACCAATGGGCGCGTCCTGGCGCATTGCGACAGGCGCCACCTATGCTCTGAACAAGGACACCGACGTCAACGTCAGCTGGGCGATGGTCTGGCTCGGTGACATGCCGGTCGATCAGACCAAATCCACCTCGGGCACGCGAACTTCCGGACAGTTCGACAATGCCTGGATTCAAGCCCTGACCGGAAACATGACCTGGCGTTTCTGATACTGCACAAAAACAACTCGACCTGATCCAAGGAGCACACATGAACGTTTCTCGAAAAATGCTGATCGGCGCGATAACAGCCAGTCTCCTGCTCGGTGCCTGCACCTCGAAAGTCACCGAGCGCGAGCAATACTCAGGCTTCCTGCCGAATTACAACAACCTGCAAGAAGTGACCACCACCAGCGGCGAAAAAGCCATGCGCTGGGTGATCCCGTCGTGGAACCCGAACGCCTATGACACGGTGGTTTTCAACCGGCTGGAGTTGTATCCGGCGCCACAGCCGAATGAGCGGGTCGACCGCCAGACCCTGCAAGACATCCAGAACTATATGACCAGCAGAGCCCAAGGCATTCTGGGCCAGAAGTACCGCGTCGTGAGCAACGTGCAATCCGCCCCGCGCGGCTCAAGAACGCTGATTTTGCGTGCAGCGATTACCGGGGTGAATGCTGAAAACGAAGGTATGAAATGGTATGAGGTCATTCCGGTCGCCGCGGTAGTGGGTGGCGTCAGCGCCGCCACCGGCCATCGCGATCAGGACACCACGCTGTTCATCGAGGCTGAATTTATTGACGCCAGCAACCAGCAGACCGTGGCCAAAGTAGTGCGTAAGGTCTTCGGCACTCAACTGTCGAACTCCAGCCAGAAGATCACCGCGAAGGACTTCAAAGTCGCCATCGACAAGCTCGGTTCGGACATGCAGGCGTTTATTCGCTGACATTCGAAAAATGCGCTCTGTGGTTGATAGTTATCAGCCACAGAGCGCATTTCACCGTAAACCGAGAAGCTGATCATGGCCCTGACGCTCTATTACCATCCGCTGTCCTCGTACTGCCACAAAGTGCTGATCGCACTTTATGAGCATGGGACTGCATTCGAAAAACGCCTCATCGACCTTTCCAGTGACGCTGACCGCGCCGAACTTCAGGCGCTGTGGCCGCTCGTCAAGTTTCCGCTGATCCGCGATCATGCCAGGCAACGCAATGTGCCGGAGTCGAGTGTGATCATTGAATACCTCGACCACTTCCATGCCGGCAAGCATCCATTGATTCCCAGCGACAGGGATGCCGCGCTGGAGGTGCGTCTGTGGGACCGGTTCTTCGACAACCATGTGCAGACGCCGATGCAGCAGATCGTCAGTGATCGCCTGCACGGCAAAAATGGAGACGTCTCAAGCTATCGCAATGCCCTGCTGACCGCTTACAGCATCCTTGACCGCCAATTGGCATCGCGCACCTGGGCGGCGGGTGAAAGGTTCAGCATGGCCGATTGCTCGGCAGCACCCGCGCTGTTTTACGCCAGCACACTGGTGCCATTTACCGACGAACATCGCCACTTGAGCGCCTATTTCGAGCGATTGGTTCAACGTCCGTCATTCCAGCGGGTTCTTGAGGAAGCCAAACCCTGCTTCGAGTTCTACCCATTTGCCGAGGCCATCCCCGAGCGATTTCGCTGAGTCATTTGACCAGCCGTTTTTCCTTGGACGGGCGATAACCGAAATAGGAGCTGTAGCACTTGCTGAAATGGCTCGGCGAGACAAAACCACAGGCCACCAGCACTTCCACCTGCGACAGCTCGGTGTGTTGCAGTAAGCGCCGCGCTTCGGTGATCCGCAGTTCGAGGTAATAGCGCTGCGGCGTGGTGCCCAGTTGTTCCTTGAACAGGCGCTCCAGTTGCCGCCGCGAACGGCCGGCATACACCGCCAGTTGCTCCAGCTCCAGCGGCTCCTCAAGATTGGCGTCCATCAGCTTGACCACCTCACGCAGTGGCGCGCTGACGCAGATGTTTTCATCAGGTTTGATCCGCCGGTAACGCGATTCCTCGAACGCGAGAATGTCCTCGATGCCTTCAACCAGCGCCTTGCCGTGCAGGCTCTTGATCCAGTCCAGCGCCATATGAAAAGCGCCGGACGGGCTCGACGCGGTCAGTCGGTCGCGGTCGATCACGTAGGGTTCGCTGCTGACGTGAGTGGACTTGGCGATTTCCGTCAGCGCCGGCCGATGCTCGGGGTGAATCGCGCAGCGATAGCCGTCAAGCAAACCCACCCGGCCGAGAAACCACGCACCGTTCCATAACCCGGCCAGACTGATGCCACGCTCGGCGGCGGAGCGCAACAGACTGTTCAGTTCATCCGAGGCTTTGAGTTCAGTTCGATAGCCGCCGCAGACCACCAGTAAATCCAGCTCCTGCAGCGCAGCGGAGTTAATCCGCGCGTCAGGACGAATGACCAATCCCAGATCACTGATCACCTCGCCTTCGCCCAGCCCGAATGTACGGGCAGCAAACAGCCCCGAACGCAGCAAATTGGCGGTGATGATCGTATCCAGCGCCTGGGTAAAGGCCGGCAGTGAAAAGTGTTCGAGCAGCAGAAAACCGGTGCGGGTCACGCGGGTAGTATCAGCGGAGGGCTCGTTGAGATAACGAAGGTTTTTACCCTTCATGCCTCCGCTGAATTGGCGTCTTTCGATCAAGGTCTGGCCCATCGGTTACGTTGTTATCCGCCGATAGTTGGCCTGATGCTGCCAAGAGTCAATCACGCCTGTGGCTGATGACTGGTCACGCAGTGAATCCCGCCGCCACCGGCCGCGATCGCGTCAATGTTGAGCTGCTCGATCTTGCGCCCTGGATACAGGCTGGTGAGCAGATCCAGCGCCTTCTTGTCTGCCACTTTGTCACCGAACTCAGGCGCAATAATCGCGCCGTTGACCACGAAATAGTTGATGTAACCGGCGGCGAAATCCGGGTTGCCCTTGTTGAACTTGCTTTTGCGTGGATTCAACGGCGGAGACATCGTGTGGATCTGCAATTTTCGACCATCGGCATCCGTAGCGTTCTTGAGGATTTCCAGGTGCGCCAGGGTGACTTTGTGGTCGTAGGATTCAGGGTCGGTGTCGAGGTTGGCGATCACCACGCCCGGCTTGACGAATCGGGCATAAAAATCGACGTGTGCATCGGTGATGTCCTTGCCCTTGATTCCCGGCAGCCAGATGATTTTGCGCAGGCCCAACTGGGCTTTGAGTTCTTCTTCGACCTCGGACTTGCTCCAGTCCGGGTTGCGATTGGCGTTGATCCAGCTGCTTTCGGTCATGATCCCGGTGCCGTGGCCATCGACTTCGATGCCACCGCCCTCGCCCACCAGTTCGCTGCGCATATAGGTTGCCTGTGAATCGCTGGCGACACGCTTGGCGATTTTCGCGTCTTTCGTGTGCTGCTGTTTGTCGCCCCAACCGTTGAAGTTGAAGTCGACTGCGCCGAGGCCGCCCCTGTCGTCGATGACAAAGTTGGCGCCGATATCACGCATCCAGATGTCGTCGAGTGCGGTGATCACGTAGGTGACATTGCTGCTGCCGCAATGTTTTTCCGCCAGATTACGCTCGCTCTGACGGCAGAACACCGTGACCGGCTCATAGCGGGCGATTGCGCGGGCGACCCGGCCCAACGCGGCTTGCACATCGGCGGTGAAGTCTTCCCAGATCGCGTCCTGCGCGCCGAACGCAATATAGGCCCGCTCGTGTTTGTCGCCTTCGTCCGGCATGAACCAGCGGCCTTCGCTGGCGGCCAACACTTGCATCGGCGACAGGCCGAGGCCGATGAAAGCCGCGCTCGCGCCGGCGACTACCGATACCTGTTTGATGAATTCGCGACGGGTCGACATGTGGTTTTTTCCTGAAAAAAGTGAAGGCCGGCGCCTCGGGCGCCGGCCATGGATCACGGTTGAGTAGCGGTTTTGAATTTGGTCCAGGTACGCATCCGCGCCCGCATGTCGGCCTGAGGAATATCCTTGCCCGGGATCAATCGAGCATAGGTCGCTTCGTCGAGGTAGATGTCCGGGTTGTCGCGCATCGCTGCATCGACGTTCGCTCGCGCCTTGGCGTTGGAGGTCGGGTAACCGGTGAAATTGCTGATCGCGGCCATGTTCTCCGGGCGCATGACGAAGTTGATGAACGCGTAGGCGTATTCCGGATGTTTGGCATCGACCGGAATTGCCATGGTGTCCATCCACACTGTGGTGCCTTCGCGGGGGATGCGGTACTCGAATTTCGTGGTCTTGCCGGCGCTGTCCGAGGTGCGTTGCGTCTGGGTCATGTCGCCGCTGTAGCCGAGCGACAGGCACAGATTGCCATTGACCAGATCGGTCACCGGTTGCGACTGGAACTTGCGGATGTACGGCCGCAACTTCATCAGCAGTTCACTGGCTGCCGCCAGATCCTCAGGTTTGCCACTGCGCGGATCGCGTCCGAGATAATTCAGCACCACCGCCAGCGCTTCATCCGGCGAGTCGATCATCGAAATCCCGCAATCGGCGAACTTCGCCGCCAGCTCCGGTTTGAACAGCATGTCGAGGCTGTTGACCGGTGCGTCCGGCACGCGTTTTTTGATCTGCTCGACGTTATATGTCAGGCCGATGGTGCCCCAGGTGTAGGGCACCGTGGCTTTGCTCGAATGCTCGTAATGGCTGCGCAGCTTCTGCAAACCGGGTTCGATGTCGGCCATGGCGTCGAGTTTTGACTGGTCCAACGGCATCAAGCTACCCGCGCGCATCAGCCGCTCGGCGACCGTATCACCGGGGAAGATCAGGTCATAACCGCTGCCGCCCGAGAGCATTTTCGCTTCAAGGGTTTCGCTGCCGTCCATAACGTCGTAAATCACCTTGATCCCGGTTTCGGCGGTGAAGCGCGTCAGCGTGTCTTCGGCAAAATAGTCGGCCCAGTTGTACAGCCGCAGGGTTTTGTCTTCGGCATGCGCCAACGGCATCACACCGAGCAGAACCAGGCCCAGAGCGCCGAGCAATCGTTTGTGGTGAGTGAGCATGTCAAACCCCTTGCGCGTTCCAGCGTGAATGAAGGTGACGGCCGTCCTGGCTGAGTAGTGCGCCGTACATCTCCGGGCGACGATCACGGTAGATGCCCCAGCTCAGGCGTTCTTCGCGCATCGCCGCCAGATCGAGGCTTTGCACCAGCACGCCAGTGCTGTCGCGGTCGGCTTCGGCGAGCAACTTGCCCTTGTGATCGCAGATGAACGACGAGCCGTAGAAGCCCATTTGCAAGTCCGCATCGCTGGTCGCCACTTCGCGCCCGACGCGGTTCGACGCCAGCACTGGCAGCAGATTGGCGGCGGCGTGACCGCGCATGGTCATCTGCCAATGATCGCGTGAATCGAGAGTGGCGCAGCCGGGTTCTGAACCAATGGCCGTGGGAAACAGCAGCACTTCGGCGCCCATCAATGCCAGGCAACGTGCGGTTTCGGGGAACCACTGATCCCAGCAGATGCCCACGCCGATGCGCCCGAACGCGGTGTCCCAGACACGGAAACCGGTATCGCCGGGGCTGAAATATTCCTTCTCCTGATAGCCGATGGCGTTAGGGATGTGGGTCTTGCGATAGACACCCAGCAGACGCCCGTCAGCATCGGCGACGCTCAACGAATTGAAGTACGCATTGCCAGCCTTCTCGAACCAGCTCAGCGGCAGCACCACGCCCAACTCCTTGGCCAGCGCGGCGAAGCGTGCGAGTACGCGGCTGTCGCTGTATTCCTCGGCCAACGCCAAGTGTTGGTGGCGCTGTTCGATGCAGAAATACGGCGTGGCGAACAGCTCCTGCAACAGGATCACCTGCGCACCCTTGCCGGCTGCTTCGCGGACCAACTGCTCGGCCTGATCAAGATTGCGCTGCAAGTCCCAGGTGCACGGCATCTGGATGGTGGCGACGGTCAGAAGCGTCATCGATCAACCCTCCACCGGCCAGGCTGGCTGTTGCTGAGTGATGCAATGCACACCGCCGCCGCCATGCGCCAGATTGTTGATCCGTACCGGCACCACTTCACGGCCGGGGAACGCTTGCGCCAATACTTCTGCCGCGACGCCGTCCGCCTCGATGCCGTAAGCCGGCATGATGATCGCGCCATTGGCGATGTAGAAGTTGGTGTAGGACGCGCAGAACACTTCCGCTTCGGTGTCCACCGCTTCGCTGGCTTCGTAGAGTTCGATCAGCTCGAATTTGCGGCCCTGCGCATCGGTCGCCAGTTCCAGCGCCCGACGGTTTTCCCGCGCCACTTCGGCGTACACCGACTTCTGGTCATGGGTCGCGTCCACCAGCAACACACCGGGACGCGCAAAGGCGCAAACGCCATCGACGTGGCCGTCAGTCATATCGCCGGTGACGTAGTCAGGATCGCCCGGCAGCCAGATGGTTTTTTTCACCCCCAGCAGCCGCGTGAAAACTTCTTCGATCTCGGCCTTGCTCACGCCCGGATTACGGTTGGGATTGAGCAGTACCGATTCAGTAGTAATCAGCGTGCCTTCGCCATCGACATGAATCGCCCCGCCCTCGTTGCTCAACCAGGTGCCAAAGCAATCCAGCCCCAGGTGATTGAGTGCGCGACGCGCCAGACCTTCATCCAGCTCATGCGCCGACTTGCCGCCCCACGAGTTGAACCGCCAGCTGACACCGGCCAAACCGTGCTGCGGGTGACAGACAAAACTTGGGCCGGAATCGCGGCACCAACTGTCGTTCACGGCCAGTTCGATCAGCTCGATGTTCGGCCCGCACAATGCTTTGGCAGAGGCGACTGCCGATGGATCGACGACCAATTTCACCGGTTCGAAACGGGCGATGGCATTCGCTACCCGGGCGAAATCTTCCTGCACCGCTGGCAATGTCACACGCCAGCCCGACTCCCAGAGTGCCTTGTTATGCGGCCAGACCATCCATGTCGCGGCATGCTTGACCCATTCCGCCGGCATCATCCAACCACTGTTTTTATTTTCACTCTGCTGCATGACAAGCACCTGTTAGTTAAGCCATTGTGTTCACACCGGCTATGCTACGGATGCTAAAACAGGCAAACAAACGATGGATTTAGCGCAGAACTGATTAGAGGAACTTATCGATATGCTCAAACACTGGCCACCGCTCAGCTCATTGCGCGGCTTTGAAGCGGCTGCTCGACTGGGCAGTTTTCACAAGGCTGCCGATGAGTTGAGCCTTACGCAGTCGGCGATCAGCCAGCAGATTCGCAGCCTTGAGGCGTACCTCGAACAGCCGCTGTTTTTCCGCAGCGGGCGCAGCGTCGCGCTCACCGATGCCGGCCACGATCTGCTCAGCACCACGCAAGCCATGCTCCAGCAATTGTCGGTGGGTATCCGCCGCTTGGGCCAATATCAGAAACCCAATCAACTGGTGCTCAACACCACGCCGGCATTTGCCCGGCATTGGTTGCTGCCGCGTCTGGCGGACTTTCGCCGCGAGCATCCGCAGGTCGATCTGTGGATTTACAGCACCGACGAAGTGCCGGACATGACCAGCCAGACCATCGATCTGGCGGTGCGCGACGACATCAGTTCCCAGGCCGAATGCAGCTTCAAAGTGCTGCACGCCGACCGCCTCTATCCGGCGTGCCATCCGAGCCTTTTAGCGCTGCCCGCAGAGCAACGCACCACGCTGCATGGCGAGCGGGAAATGGACTGGAGTCATTGGGCGGTGGAGGCTGGAATTGATGTCGGTCAGCAGGATCAGGGGCTGAATTTTTCCGATCCCGGCTTACTGCTGGACGCCGCGAGTGCGGGGCTGGGGATTGCGCTGGTCAGCCAGTTGCTCAGCCGTCAGGCGCGCGACAGTGGTCTGCTGCAACCGTTGGTGGAGCAAACCATCCGTGGCCCGAACTGGGCGCTGCTGACGCACCGTGACAGCGAGAACGATCCGCTGGCGCGCAGTTTCGTCGAATGGCTGCTCAAGAACCTGAGCGAGTAATGACCGGTGCGTGCTGCGCCATCAGTTCGGCAATCCAGTCGATGAACACACGCAGCTTCAGGCTGATATGCCGATTCTGCGGATAAGCAACGTAAAGCGGCATCGATTCAAGTTGCCAGCCTTCGAACAGCGGCATCAATTCACCCCGCCCTTCATGAAGTCTGGACATGTATTTCGGTAGCCATAAGACCCCGAGCCCGGCGAGACCCGCCGCCAGATAGGCGTTGCCATCGTCGACCGCGAGTACGTGCTGCCCGGTGATCCGCAGGTTTTCACTTTGATTGCTTATGGCATACGGCACCGGTTTGCCGGTGCGAGCCCAGAGAAAACCGACCACCCGATGATGCGAGTTTTCCAGCTCCCGTGGGTGCTGCGGTACACCCTCACGCGCCAGATAACTCGGCGCGGCAAAAACGCCTAATTCAAGATCACCGACCCGACGGGCGATCAGCGATTGGTCGAGCAACTCGCCGCCGCGCACCACGCAATCGACGTTCTCATCAATGATGTCGACGATGCGGTCGCTGACGCCCATGTCGATCTGGATATCCGGGTAGCGCCGATGAAATTCCGGCAGCGCCGGTATCAGAATCAAACTGGCCAACGGGCTCGGCACATCGACCCGCAATCGCCCCTTGGGCAGCAATGAGGCACCGGACAGACTGGTTTCGGCGTCGTCCATGTCAGCCAACAGCTTGATCACTCTTTCGTAATAGATCGCACCATCGGCAGTGACGTTGACCTTGCGCGTGGTGCGGTTCAACAGCTTGACGCGCAAGCGTGCCTCCAGTTGCTGAACCAGTTGCGTCACCGTGGTTTTGCTCATGTGCAACGTCTCGGCAGCCTTGGTGAAGCTGCCCGCCTCCACTACCCGGGCAAACGCCTGCATCGCATCAAAACGGTCCATTCACACCCCAATAAGGCTCTGATTGTTTGGATTTAACAAACAGTGAGCGCCAAGGTTGCTGGTTTATCCGCCATACGCAAGTCCCTAGAGTGGCTTCATCACTGGTTTTCACTGACTGATGGAGAAATGTATGACGCAACGTGACGTAGTTTTCCCGCCCGGCCGCCAAGAACTTTATGAGCGTCATCGCTACTCGCCGGCTATTCGCTCCAATGGTTTTCTGTTTGTTTCCGGGCAAGTCGGCAGCACCGAGGATGGTTCGCCCGAGCCGGAGCTGGAAACCCAGGTGCGACGGGCCTTCACCAACCTGAATGCGATTCTCAACGCTGCCGGTTGCACATTCGATGATGTGGTGGATGTCACCGTATTCATTGTCGACCCTCAAACGAAGTTCGAGCGCATCTGGAGTGTCGTGCCCGAGTTCTGGGGCGAGGCGCCGCATCCGACGGTCACGGCAGTGGGCGTGACCTGGCTGTACGGCTTTGAGTTCGAGATCAAGGTGATCGCGAAAATCCCCGAAGGCGCCTGATCGTCAGCCGGGTTGGCAGGGCGCGCCGGCCATGGATATTGGCGCGCATCGGCAGCTCGAACAGATGCTCGCCGCAAGACTTGATGGCGCCGCCGATCAGGCCCTCGCCAGACTGGTGCGCGAGAGCCTGCGACCGGTGCATCTGGTCTGCGATCTGACCCATCGTCTGCTGGTCTGCTCCCCTGCCCGCGCCGCGCAGTTCACCGGCCCGCAATGAACACCCTTCATAACGGTAATGCTCGATCCTGAATCACCCGTTTCATCACCAGTGTCGAGGTCAGGCGCTGAACGTTGGGCAAGGTTGAAAGGCTTTCATCATAAAGCTGCTGGAATGCCGGCAGATCTCGTGTGACGAGATGCAGTAGATAGTCTGGCTCGCCGAAAAGTCGCTGGGCCTCGACTATCTGCGGGATATGTTCCAGCGCCATCTCAAAAGCCTCAACCGCCTGACGATTGCCTTCGCGCAGCGTGACAAACACCATCGCTGAAAAATTCAGGCCCAGCGCAGCCGGTGCCAGTTGCGCCCGATAGCCAATGATCACACCGGACTCTTCGAGCGTGCGCACCCGGCGATGACAAGGCGACAGGCTCAGCCCGACCCGGTCAGCCAATTCGGTGATCGATAGCCGACCATCGGCTTGCAGTTCGGCAAGAATCTTCTGATCAATTCTATCCATTGGCAAATAACTACCCTTAAAGCACTCACTTAATAGAATAAACGACAAAAGATTCTAGCCTGATTCCAATATTCTTTTTCATGACTTTTACAGCGTCTGGCCTGCGCAGTTCGCAATGAACAGCGCGGGCCTCGCTCAATTTTTGTGAGAAAGAAGATGTCCCTGAGTGTTTTCGCCGCCTTCTGGGCGGTGTCTTTTCTGTTCGTGCTCACCCCGGGCGCGGATTGGGCGTATGCGATATCGGCAGGACTGGTTGGCCGCGTGGTGATACCTGCCGTAGTCGGGCTGCTGATCGGCCATCTATTCGCTACCCTGATCGTTGCTGCTGGAGTTGGCACTTTGATCGCCGGCAATCCGCTGATGCTGTCGCTGCTCACCATCGGCGGCTCGCTGTATCTGCTGTGGCTCGGTTTCAACTTGCTCGTGCATCCGCCGACACCTCACGCCGCTAACACCCAGGTTTCACAATCACGGGCACGCTGGATTTTGAAAGGAGTGTGCGTGAGTGGGCTCAATCCAAAAGTCTTTCTGTTATTTCTGGCATTGCTGCCGCCCTTCACTGATCCGACGGCAGCATGGCCAGTGTGGCTGCAGATCGTCGCTTTGGGTCTGTTGCATGCTTTCAGTTGCGCTGTGGTTTATCTGCTGGTCGGCTTCGGTTCTCGTTCGGTCTTGCAGACACGTCCGGTGGCGGCTCGATTCGTCGGTCGACTCTCGGGAGCCACCATGATTCTGATTGCAGTATTTTTGTTGATTGCACAGATCCACAACTGAACCGCTGGGGCGGCGCGTAATTTTGCGGCCGATGTGCAGGCCTGTGAGTTTCGTGGGGCTGAACACTCCTTTCATGACAACCTTTGAAACAGGAACCCCATCAATGAAAAGCTTCAGACAACGAGCCATCGACGGGCTGAAAACCGGTGATCGATTTACTCTGTCCCGCTGCTTTTCCCAAGAGGACATCGAGTGCTTCGCGAAAATTTCTCGCGACTATAACCCCGTGCACTTCGACCAGAGCTTTGCTCTAGCCCGCCAATTCAGAGGCCCGGTGTCCCACGGTTTGCTGACCGCCAGCCTGATTACCGAAATTGGCGGACAGATCGGTTGGCTCGCTTCATCGATGACATTCAACTTCAAGCGCCCGGTGTATCCGGGCCAGACTGTGACATGTGATTGGTTGATCACCGATGTGGATGAAAGAGATCGCGCGACAGCCACAATTATCCTGACGGACGAGGATGGTGCCGTAGTGCTTGAGGGTGAAACCCGTGGCGTATTACCAGGCTTGAAAGAACGGGAAATAATGTTGCGGATGATGATAGAGAGCGATTCGCCCCATCCGATGTAACGCGGCAGCCAGTAAATCGCCGCGCCAAGGTCACAACCAATATGTACTGCACAGCGCCGAAACACTTCTTCAGCCGCCACCGCTATGGCGATGCTGGTCTTTGATCTTTGGAATGCGTATAACCTCGCCGCTTCGTCTACCCTGAATGGGCGCCCGGTCGAGATATGGTCCGTGGCGCTTAGAATGTGACGCTCATGAAACGGAGAATTCCATGCTCAAACGATCCCTGGCACTGACCGCAGGCCTGGCCCTGTCTTTTTCTGCTCTGATGGCGCAGGCCGCCGATGTCTTGCGGGTCAGCGCTATCCCCGATGAAGCACCGACCGAGTTGCTGCGCAAGTTCGAGCCACTGGGTGCTTATCTGGAACAGCAATTGGGCATGAAGGTGCAGTTCGTCCCGGTTGCCGATTACCCGGCAGTGGTTGAAGCGCTGGCCACGGATCGTCTCGATATGGCGTGGCTGGGCGGCTTCACTTTTGTTCAGGCCCGTTTGAAGACCGATGCCACCACTCCGGTGATCCCGCTGGTGCAGCGTGAGCAGGATGCGCAGTTCACCAGTAAATTCATCACCGCCGACCCAAACGTGAAAAGCCTCGCTGACCTCAAAGGCAAAACCTTTGCTTTCGGCTCGGTGTCGTCGACTTCCGGCAGCCTTATGCCGCGTTACTTCATGCTGAAAAACGACAACATCAAACCAGAAGCCTACTTCAGCAAGGTCGCCTACTCCGGCGCTCACGATGCCACCGTGGCCTGGGTTCAGGCCGGCAAGGTCGATGCCGGGGTGCTGAACGCCAGCGTCTGGCAAAAACTGGTGGACGCCGGCAAGGTCGACACCAACAAGGTCAAGGTTTTCGCTACCACTCCGGCCTACTTCGATTACAACTGGACCGTGCGTGGCACGCTTGATCCGGCACTTCAGGCGAAGATCAAAAAAGCCTTCCTGGCGCTTGACCCGGCCAACCCGGAGCAGAAGAAGATTCTTGATCTGCAAGCGGCCAGCCGCTTCATCGAAACCAGCCCGGATAACTACAAGGGTATCGAGGAAGCCGCCCGCGCTGCCGATCTGCTGAAATGACACTGAGCCTCAAACAAGGCAGCCTGCGCCACGCCAATGGAGTCCACGCCCTGCGCGGTGTGGATTTGCAGATTGGCGCTGGCGAACAGGTGGCGATCATCGGGCCTTCAGGGGCCGGTAAATCGAGTCTGCTGAATCTGCTGGCCACCGCATTGCGGCCCAGCAGTGGCGAGATTGACGTACTGGGACACAACGCCTGGACGTTGTCTGCGCACCAGCGACAACGCCTGCGTGCGCGGATTGGTCTGGTGCATCAGGCGCCGCCGCTGCCTCCGCGTCAGCGCGTGGTCACCGCCGTACTGGCCGGCAAACTCGGCCAGTGGAGCCTGGGTAAAAGTCTGCTGAATCTGTTGCACCCGCTGGACATCCCCGGCGCCCGTGCGGCGTTGGCACGTCTGGACCTGGGCGACAAATTGTTCGCTTATTGCCAGCAACTGTCCGGTGGGCAATTACAGCGCGTCGGCATTGCTCGCGTGCTGTATCAGGCGCCGGAAATTCTGCTGGCCGATGAACCGGTATCAGCAATGGACCCGGTGCTGGCCGGGCATACGCTATCGATTCTGTCGCGGCATGCCCGCGAGCATAACGTCACGCTAGTGGCGAGCCTGCACGCAGTGGAGCTGGCGCTGTCGCACTTTCCACGGATCATCGGCCTGCGCGACGGGCAAATCCTCTTCGATAGCCCCTCCGACAAAGTCAGCCGCGAAATGCTCGATGCGCTGTATGCCAACGAACAACTGCAAAGTCCGGTGAACCCGGCCACGCCACTGATCGTGCAGATTCCGCGATGCTGAGCGCTGATTCACGCGACCCGGCTGCCGGGCCACGCTTGCTGCTGACCTTATTGGCGATTGCCTTGTTATGGCCGGGAATCCAGCTCAGCGAGTTGAACCTCGGCGTGTTGTTTCAGGCTGACAGCCGCAGCGCCATGGGCAGCTTCGTCGCGGGGTTCTGGCCTCCGGCGCACGACGGCGAGTTTCTTCGGCTGCTGTGGACAGCCACCCTGCAAACTTTAGCCATAGCCACGGCGGGCATGGCCTTGGCGCTGCTGTTGGCGGTGCCGGCCAGTCTGATTGCCAGTCGCGCCTTGTCGCTCTCCGCTGCATCGAGAAGCGGTGTTCCCAGCCGTGTTGGTCGCCTGCTGCGCTGGCCGGTTCGCGGCTTGCTGATTTTCCTGCGCAGCGTGCCGGAAATCGTTTGGGCGCTGCTGTTCGTGCGCGCGGTCGGCCTCGGGCCAGCGGCAGGTGTGTTGGCCATCGCCATCACTTACAGCGGCATGCTCGGCAAGGTTTACGCGGAGATTTTCGAATCGACCGACCAGCGTCCGGCACACGCATTGATGCAGGCTGGCAGCGGTCGGCTGGCAAGTTTCGCCTACGGCATCCTGCCCAATGTCGCGGCGGAACTGCTGTCGTACACGGTCTATCGCTGGGAATGTGCGATCCGCGCTTCGGTGGTGATGGGGTTCGTCGGCGCTGGTGGTTTGGGGCAGCAGATCGATCTGTCGCTACGCATGTTCGCCAGCGGTGAGGTCGCCAGCATGTTGCTGACCTTCCTGATTCTGGTGCTCGGCGCCGATCAACTCAGCCGCCTGCTGCGCTGGAGGCTGACATGAACCGTCTGCTCAATCTGTTGCTGATCGCCGGGATCGGCGCAGCGGTCATCGCCTCGTTTGCCTATCTGGGTCTCGACCTTGGTGAGTTGGGCAGCGCCGCCAGTCTCAAGCAAATGGGGGTTTATGCGCAGCGTTTTCTCAGCCCGGATCTGAGTTCGACGCACCTGCAAGCGATACTGCATGGTTCGATGGAAACCCTGGCCATGTCGACCCTCGGCACCCTGCTCGCCGCCGTGGTCGGCATCCTCTTGGCCCTGCCCGCCGCTGGCCGATTTGGTTGGCCGCTGCAAAGTGCTTCGCGGTTGCTACTGAATGGCCTGCGCGCGATTCCGGAACTGGTGTGGGCGGCGCTGATGGTGCTTGCGGCCGGCCTCGGCCCGAATGCCGGCACGCTCGCTCTGGCGTTGCACACCACTGGCGTGCTCGGTCGGTTATTTGCCGAAGCACTGGAAAACACTCCGCCCGAACCTGCAGAAGCCATCCGTTTGCAGGGCGGCAATCCGGTGTTGGCGTTCTGCTACGGCACGCTGCCCAACCTCGCCCCGCAGTTGCTCGCCTACGTCCTGTACCGCTGGGAAAACAACATCCGCATGGCCAGCGTGCTGGGTTTTGTTGGTGCCGGTGGTCTTGGGCAAATGTTGTATGTAAGTCTCAGCCTGTTTCAGGAAGCGCAGGCCAGCACGGTGATTCTGGCGATGCTGGTGCTGGTGCTCGGGGTCGATTCGCTGAGTGCCTGGAGCCGGCAACGCTGGGTCAAGGCGTAAGCGTTCTAATGCCCCGTCGCCTGCCGATACTGGCGCGGGGTGAACCCGGTCGAGGCCTTGAACTGCCGGGTGAAGGCGCTGTGATCGGTATACCCGCATTGCAGCGCCACTTCGGTAATCGGGATTTCGCTGTGCAACAGCCGATGCGCGTGTTCCAGACGTACCTTCTGGATCATCTGCCGTGGCGTCAGATGGAATACCCGCTTGCAGTAGCGCTCCAGTTGCGCCACTGAAATACCGGCGATGCGCGTCAGTTCACCGAGCGTGACGCGGCGGTTGAAATGCGCGCGAATGTACTCGTCCACGGCAGCCAGCCGCTGATAGGCCGGATGGGTTTCGCTGGCTGTTTGCAGATCGACCGAAATGCCTGCCAGACCGATGATTTCGTGGTTGCGATTGTATAGCGGCCGTTTGTGCGTCAGGCACCAACCGGGCTCGCGACTGCCGTACAAGTGCAGCTCCAGTTGATCATCCAGAATCAATCCTTCCTCCAGAACCCGCCGATCCTGTTCGGTGTAACCCGGCCCTAATTGCGCCGGGAATACCTCGGCGCTGGTCTTTCCCAACAGCGGTCGCAAGTCTTTTAAACCGCAGCGCTGCACCAGCGTGCGGTTGGCCAGGACGTAACGCGCCTGCACATCCTTGATGAAGATCGCCGCGTTGGGGATGACGTCGAGCATCGGTAACAGCAGCGCCATGCCCGCCAGCAAATCTTCGAGAGTTTGCGGCTGATTCGCCTCGTCTTGCTGACAGAGGATTGCAAATGCGTTCTGCGTCATGACGCTGACTTCCCACTCTGCGGTTCACCTGCTGCGCAGATTGCACGATGGCCGACAGCCTGTCGAGCCGGGCGTTCGCGCTTGGCAATTGTGCTGATTTCGTCATCGATGCCGGCAAAAAACATCAATCGCGGCTGATTTGATCGGTTCACTGTATGGCCACTGCACGCCCCTCCAATAACCCAAAAAAAGGCGACGCTATGACAGGCCAAGGCAAGTTCAAAAAACAGCTCTCACTGATAGACCTGACGTTTATCGGACTGGGCGCGATCTTCGGTTTCGGCTGGCTGTTTGCGGCCAGTCACGTCTCCGCGATTGCCGGTCCGGCGGGGATCTTCTCCTGGCTGTTGGGCGGTTTCGCCGTGTTGTTGCTGGGCATTGTTTATTGCGAGTTGGGCGCTGCATTGCCGCGTGCCGGTGGTGTGGTGCGTTACCCGGTGTATTCCCACGGGCCGCTGCTCGGCTACCTGATGGGCTTCATCACGCTGATCGCGTTTTCCAGTCTGGTGGCGATTGAAGTGGTCGCTTCCCGGCAATATGCCGCCGCGTGGTTTCCCGAGCTGACCAAGGTCGGTTCCAGCGATCCGACGACCCTCGGCTGGCTCGTGCAATTCGCTCTGCTCTGCGTGTTTTTCCTGCTCAACTACCGCAGCGTCAAGACCTTCGCCATGGCCAACAATCTGGTCAGCGTGTTCAAGTTCATCGTGCCGCTGCTGGTCATCGGCGTGCTGTTCACCTTCTTCAAACCGGCCAACTTCGAGGTGCATGGCTTTGCGCCGTTCGGGCTGTCGGGCATTGAAATGGCGGTGTCTGCTGGCGGGGTGATCTTCGCGTATCTGGGCCTGACGCCGATCATTTCGGTGGCCAGTGAAGTGAAGAATCCACAACGCACGATTCCGATTGCGCTGATCCTGTCGGTGCTGCTTTCCACCGCGATTTATGTGCTGCTGCAAGTGGCTTTCCTCGGCGGCATCCCCACCGAAATGCTCGCCAACGGCTGGGCCGGCGTCGCCAAGGAACTGGCTTTGCCCTATCGCGACATCGCACTGGCGCTGGGCATAGGCTGGTTGGCATATCTGGTGGTCGCTGACGCGGTGATCTCGCCCAGCGGCTGCGGCAACATCTACATGAACGCCACCCCACGAGTGATTTACGGCTGGGCGCAGACCGGCACGTTCTTCAAGATTTTCACCCGCATCGATGAAAAGTCCGGCATCCCGCGCCCGGCGCTGTGGCTGACATTCGGTCTGTCGGTGTTCTGGACCCTGCCGTTCCCGTCGTGGGAAGCGCTGATCAACGTGGTGTCCGCCGCGCTGGTGCTGAGTTACGCCGTGGCGCCAGTGACGGTTGCCGCGCTACGCCGCAATGCGCCGGACATGCCGCGTCCGTTCCGGGTCAAGGGCATGAGCGTGCTCGGGCCGCTGTCGTTCATCATCGCTGCGCTGATCGTCTACTGGTCGGGCTGGAACACCGTGTCGTGGCTGCTCGGTCTGCAAATTCTGATGTTTGTCGTCTACCTGCTGTGCGGCCGATTTGTGCCGACCCAACACCTCAATCTCGGCCAACAGGTGCGCTCCTCGGCGTGGCTGATCGGCTTCTACGCGGTGACCATCGTATTGTCGAAACTCGGCAGCTTCGGCGGTATCGGCGTCCTCAGCCATCCCTTCGACACAGTGATCGTCGCGCTCTGCGCCATGGGCATTTACTACTGGGGCGCGGCCACAGGCGTACCGGCGCACCTGATCCGTCTGGAAACCGAGGACGACGAAAGCGAAGCCGCCGAATCGTCTACTTCCAGCGCCAACGACCAGCGTCCAGCCGGCGCACATGCCTGACTTCGGCCCTCAATCTCACTCAATGGACCATTCCATGAAACGAGTTCACATCATCGATTCCCATACCGGCGGCGAACCCACGCGCCTGGTGATGAAAGGCTTCCCGGACTTGCCCGGCAACAGCATCGCCGACAAGCGCGATGCCTTGCGCGAGCATCACGACAAATGGCGCCGCGCCTGCCTGTTGGAACCCCGTGGCAACGATGTGCTGGTCGGCGCGTTGTATTGCGAGCCGGTGTCGCCGGACGCGACGTGCGGGGTGATCTTCTTCAACAACGCCGGCTACCTCGGCATGTGTGGCCACGGCACCATCGGTCTGGTCAATTCGCTGCATCACCTGGGTCTTATCGACCCCGGCGTACACAAGATCGATACGCCGGTGGGCCCGGTCACCGCCACGCTGGACGCTGACGGCGCCGTCACTCTGTGCAATGTGCCGGCCTATCGTTACCGCAAACAGGTGCCGGTCGAAGTGCCGGGATACGGTCGCGTGCTTGGCGATATCGCTTGGGGCGGCAACTGGTTTTTCCTCGTCTCCGAGCACGGCCAGACGCTGACCATGGACAACGTCGACGCCCTCACCGATTACACCTGGGCGATGCTCAAGGCACTCGAAGCCCAAGGCATTCATGGCGAGGACGGCGCATTGATCGACCACGTCGAACTGTTCGGCGATGACCATCAGGCTGACAGCCGCAACTTCGTCATGTGCCCGGGCAAAGCCTACGACCGCTCCCCTTGCGGCACTGGCACCAGCGCCAAACTCGCGTGTCTGGCGGCCGACGGCAAACTCGCCGAAGGGCAGATCTGGACCCAGGCGAGCATCACCGGCAGCCAGTTCGAAGGCCGCTTCGAATGGGAAGGCGAGCGCGTGCGCCCGTTCATCACTGGCCGCGCCTACATGACCGCCGACGCCACCTTGCTGATCGACGAACAGGACCCTTTCGCCTGGGGCATCTGAGCGCCCGGCGATCCACTTACCTCTGAATCAATGTCCCAAGGAATCAAAACAATGAGCGACAACATCTTCACTGGCTGCATCCCTGCACTGATGACCCCGTGCACCCCGGATCGCAAACCTGACTTCGACGCACTGGTCGCCAAGGGCCGTGAGCTGATCGATATCGGCATGAGCGCCGTCGTTTACTGCGGTTCGATGGGCGACTGGCCGCTGCTGACCGAAGCCGAGCGTCAGGAAGGCGTGGCACGTCTGGTCGCGGCTGGCGTGCCGACCATCGTCGGCACTGGCGCCGTCAACAGTCGTGAAGCGGTGGCCCACGCAGCACACGCGGCGAAAGTTGGCGCGCACGGTTTGATGGTGATTCCTCGCGTGCTGTCCCGTGGCGCTTCGGCCACCGCGCAAAAGGCCCACTTCGCAGCGATTCTGCAAGCCGCGCCGGGTCTGCCGGCGGTGATCTATAACAGTCCTTATTACGGTTTCGCCACCCGCGCCGACCTGTTCTTCGAACTGCGCCGTGAGTACCCGAACCTGATCGGTTTCAAGGAATTCGGTGGCGCTGCCGATCTGCGTTACGCCGCTGAAAATATCACCTCGCAGGACGACGCCGTAACCCTGATGGTCGGTGTCGATACGCAGGTGGTGCACGGTTTCGTCAACTGCAACGCCACTGGCGCGATCACCGGAATTGGCAACGCCCTGCCCCGCGAAGTTCTGCAATTGGTGGCGTTGAGCAAGCAAGCGGCCAAGGGCGATGCCAAGGCCCGGCGTCTGGCGCGAGAACTGGAAGCCGCGCTGGCGGTGCTGTCGTCGTTCGATGAAGGCTGCGACCTGGTGCTCTATTACAAGCATCTGATGGTGCTCAACGGCGACAAACAATACGCCCTGCACTTCAACGCCAGTGATGCGCTCAGCGATGCTCAGCGCCGTTACGCCGAGACTCAATACACGCTGTTCCGCCAGTGGTACAAAAACTGGTCCGCCGAACAGAACGTCGCCTGACCGCTGCTTCAAGCCCCGCGTGCTTTGTAACTCTGGTGAAAGCGGCGGGGCCTCACTTTATTTATCAGGAAGCACCATGACTCTGACAGGCAACATGCTGATCGGCGGCCAAGCCATAACCGGCAGCCGCGAAGCGATCCGGGCGATCAACCCGGCCACTGACGAAGCGCTGGAACCGTCCTATGCCGGCGGCAGCGCGGAGCATGTCGAGCAGGCCTGCGTCTTGGCCTGGGCCGCGCTGGATCAATATCGCGAAACCACACTGGCGGCCCGCGCGGATTTTCTTGAATCCATTGCCGGGGAAATAGAAAAACTCGGCGATGAACTGATCGACCGCGCCGTGGCCGAAACCGGCCTGCCGCGCCCGCGCATCCAGGGGGAGCGCGGACGCACTTGCCAGCAATTACGCACCTTCGCCCGCACCGTCCGCGCCGGCGAATGGCTGGACGTACGCGTCGACAATGCCCAGCCGCAACGCCAGCCGCTGCCACGCGCAGATCTGCGTCAGCGTCAGATTCCGCTGGGGCCAGTGGCGGTGTTTGGCGCGAGCAATTTTCCGCTGGCGTTTTCCGTTGCTGGCGGCGATACCGCGTCGGCGCTGGCCGCCGGTTGCCCGGTGATCGTCAAGGCCCACAGCGCCCATCCCGGCACCAGTGAACTGGTCGGTCGTGCAGTGGCGAATGCGGTGAAGAAATGTGATTTGCCCGAGGGCGTGTTTTCGTTGCTGTTCGGTTCGGGCCGCGAAGTCGGGATTGCGCTGGTTTGCGATCCGCGCATCAAAGCCGTGGGCTTCACCGGTTCGCGCAGTGGCGGCACAGCGTTGTGCAAAGCGGCGCAGTCGCGTCGGGAGCCAATTCCGGTGTATGCGGAAATGAGTTCGATCAATCCGGTGTACCTGTTTCCCGAAGCTCTGTCGCAGCGTGGCGATGCGCTGGCGCAAGGCTTTGTTGCCTCGCTGACCCAGGGCGCCGGACAGTTCTGCACCAATCCCGGATTGCTGATCGCCCGTCAGGGCCCGGCGCTGGAGCGCTTTATCGACAGCGCCGCCGAGCTGATCCGCCGCAGTCCGGCGCAAACCATGCTGACGCCGGGGATCTTTAGCGCTTATCAAACCGCCACCGGTTTGCTGGCGGAAAATCCTCGCGCTCAGGTCGTGGCGAGCGGTCTGCCGGGCGAAGGCCCGAACCAATGTCGGGCACAGTTATTCGTTACCCAGGCGCAGGACTTTCTCGCCGATCAGCGTCTGCAAGGGGAAATGTTCGGTGCCGCCTCGTTGATCGTGCAGTGCGCCAGCGACGCTGAAATCCTTCAGGTCACCGAACACCTCGAAGGCCAACTGACGGCGACGCTGCACCTTGATCAGCAGGATTTGCCAAACGCTCGGGCCTTGTTGCCCACGCTGGAGCGCAAGGCTGGCCGGCTGCTGGTCAACGGCTGGCCTACCGGGGTCGAAGTGTGTGATGCGATGGTGCATGGCGGGCCGTTTCCGGCGACTTCGGATTCGCGCACGACCTCGGTCGGCACGGCGGCGATCCTGCGTTTCCTGCGTCCGGTGTGCTATCAGGATTTCCCCGACAGTTTGCTGCCCTCTGCATTGAAACAGGCCAATCCGCTGCTGTTGCGGCGCTTGCTCGACGGCCAGAGGGAAGCCTAGAACATGCCTGACAACCTCAATCAGGACAGCGCCGATGTCGCGGTGATCGGCGCAGGTATTATCGGCGTCGCCTGCGCGCTGCAACTGGCCCGGCAAGGACGCCGGGTGGTGGTCATCGACCGCGACGAGCCCGGCCACGGCGCCTCGTTCGGCAATGCCGGGCATCTGGCAACCGAGCAGGTGTTTCCGATTGCCGACCTGTCGATCCTCAAACGCTTGCCAGCCATGCTCATGGACCCGATGGGCCCGTTGCGCCTGGACTGGAAGTACATGCCCCGCGCCTTGCCGTGGTTCACGCGGCTGTTGCTGAATCTGCGCCCGGCGCCGTTCCAGCGCACGGTCGCCGGCCTGCGAGCGCTCAACGAAGGCAGCCTGCAAGCCTGGCAGCGATTGCTGCAAAGCATCGCCCACCCCGGCCTGCTCAAGGAGGACGGCTCGTTACTGGTGTTCGAACGCACGGACTCGCGGCAGGCCATCGAAGCCTTGCAGGCACGCATGCGTCAGCAACAGGTGTCAGTGGATTTCTGGGCGGCCAACGCTGTGCGCGATCAGGCGCCGCAACTCAGCGAGCAGATTCAGGGAGGCTTGTTCTTCCCGCGCACCGGGCATTTTCTCGACCCTTATCGGGTGGTCTGTGAACTGGTTGAAGCTGCCAAGGCCAGCGGTGTGCAGTTCTTGAAGCAGCAGGTTCTCGGCGGGCAGTTGCAGGCGCACTGCGTGTCTTTGCATACCGATCAAGGCCGGTTCACCGCGAGTCAGGTGCTGATCGCCTGCGGCGCGCACTCGGCGAAGCTCACAGCGGCGCTGACCGGCAAACAGGTGCCGCTGGACACCGAGCGCGGTTATCACTTGATGCTGCCCCATGAACAACAGCGTCTGCCGTTCGCCGTCACCTCGTTTGAACGCAAGTTCATCATGACGCCGATGGCTGACGGCCTGCGGCTGGCTGGCACCGTCGAATTCGCCGGACTGGAACGCCCGCCGGTGATGGAGCGTGCGTGGCAGTTGCATCGGCTGAGCAAGGGCTTGTTCCGGCATGACTTGAGCGCTGAAGGGGCGACGCCGTGGATGGGTTTTCGCCCGTCATTGCCCGACTCGCTGCCGATCATCGACCGGGTCTGCGACGGCAAGGTGTTGCTCGCGTTCGGCCATCAACATCTGGGGTTGACGCAGGCAGCGGTGACCGCCGAACTGATTGCGCAACTGGCCTCGTCGCCAACCACCCCGACATTGCCCGGACTGCCCGAACTGGCGCCCTATCGACTGAGTCGCTTCTGAGATATCGATCAAGCGGGATTTGGTTTCATAATGGCGGCCGACCTTAGTCACGCAACCATGGAACTGTTTATGACCTCAGCAATGGACACCCGGACACCTGAGCCGCAAGCGATCGGTAATCCAATCACCCGCAGCGCGATCTTCATGGTCTTGACGCTGGCGCCAGGCAGCGATTCCGCCAGTCAGGTACGTGGCTGGTGCGGCGACATCGCCGCCCTCACCCGCTCGGTCGGCAAACGCGTGCCTGACGGCAATCTGTCGTGCATCTGCGGGTTCGGTTCGAGTGCCTGGGATGCGCTATTTGGTAACCCGCGTCCGGCAGCGTTGCATGCGTTTCGTGAATTCGGCGTTGCCGGGCGTCAGGCGATTTCCACCCCGGGGGACATCCTGCTGCACATTCGCGCCGAGCAGATGGACCTGTGTTTCGAACTGGCAACGCAATTGATGGCCGCCCTCGGCGATGCCGTCGCGGTGGTCGATGAGGTCCAGGGTTTCCGCTACTTCGACATGCGCAGCATCATCGGTTTTGTCGATGGCACGGAAAACCCGGTCGGACGCAAGATTGGCGACTTCACGCTGGTGGGTGACGAAGATCAGGAGTTTGCCGCTGGTAGTTACGTGCTGGTGCAGAAGTATCTGCACAAGATGGATGCGTGGAATGCGCTGACCGTCGAAGCTCAGGAACGGGTGATCGGGCGCACCAAACTGGCGGACATCGAGCTTGATGATGCGGTCAAGCCGAGCTGCTCGCACAGTTCGTTGACGACGATTACCAAGGACGGCAAGGAAGTGAAAATCCTCCGCGACAACATGCCCTTCGGCAAGCCCGGGGCTGGTGAGTTCGGTACTTATTTCATTGGTTATGCGCGCTCGCCGGAACCGATCGAGCTGATGCTGGAGAATATGTTCGTTGGCAAACCCGTCGGCAACTACGACCGTTTGCTGGATTTCAGCACGGCAGTCACCGGGGGGCTGTTCTTTGTACCGTCAGCCGATTTGCTCGAAGAACTGGCGGACCGAGAGCCTGAGCAGGCGAGCGTGACCCCGTAGGATCACGCCCGCCCGTCACTCAGTGTGGTGCGCGCGGGATGGTTTTCATCAGGTCTTCGGGGCTGATGTGGCCAACCACGCTGCCCAGTTGCGGCAGGTTGAGAATGTGGCCTTTCATCTTGCCGATGATGTGCATCTCGCAAGGCTTGCAGTCGAACTTCAGGGTCAGCACTTCGTCACCGTGAATCAGCTGCATCGGTGCAACCTTGGTGCGCACGCCGGTCACACCCTTGGCCTGTTTCGGGCACAGGTTGAACGAGAAGCGCAGGCAGTGCTTGGTGATCATCACCGGCACTTCGCCCGATTCTTCGTGAGCTTCGTACGCAGCGTCGATCAGCTTCACGCCGTGGCGGTGATAGAAGTCGCGGGCCTTCTGGTTGTAGACGTTGGCCAGGAACGACAGGTGCGATTCCGGGTACACCGGAGGCGGCGTGGTCTCGGCTTTACGGCTGCCACGCGGGTGCGCGGCGATCCGTGCGGCGGTCAGGGCTTCAATCACTTCGCGGCGCAAAGTCTTGAGCTGCGAATTCGGGATGAAGTAGGCCTGCGGCGCATCGAGCTTGATGTCGGTGGCGTGATACTGCGTGGTGCCGAGTTGGCCCAGCAGATCCTGCAACTGTTCCAGCGCCTGCTCCGGCTTGTTGGCAACGCCAAACGGGCCGTTCAGGGTGACGCTGGCCTTGATCCCTTCTTCGCTGGTGGCAGTCACTTCCAGCTGATCTTCCCGCAAACGGGCAACCCAGCTCAGGGCCACACGACGCTCGGCGGAGGTCTTTTGCAGGGCCTGCTGCCAGTTGTGATCGAGGTTGCGGTTCAGCGGATGATTCGGGCGCAGCTTGTACATACCTTCAGGCATCTCGTTCGGCTCGACGCGATAGCGATAGCGCTTCTCGCCGTCTTCTTCGAACTCGCCTTTCGGCTCGGCGATGTTGGCGCGGAAACCCACCACTTCACGCTTGACCAGCACGTTGAGCCCGTCGCCGTTGGACAGCGGCTCCTGGGTCACCACCAGCATGTCACGCTTGGCGACTTTCTCGACCACACCCACCGGCAAGCCGGTGAACGTCGGTGAATCGAAGGCGCCGATGTCGATCTTGCGGTCGGTGACGAAGTAATCGGTGCTGCCGCGATGGAAAGTCTTTTCCGGGTCGGGCAGGAAGAAATGCGCGGTGCGGCCGCTGGAAGCGCGAGCCAGGTCCGGGCGATCTTCAAGCACATCGTCGAGGCGCTGGCGGTAATAGGCGGTGATGTTCTTCACATAGCCCATGTCCTTGTAGCGACCTTCGATCTTGAACGAACGCACACCGGCCTCGACCAGGGCGCGGATGTTGGCGCTCTGATTGTTGTCTTTCATCGACAGCAGGTGTTTTTCATAGGCGATCACGCCGCCCTGCTCGTCTTTGAGCGTGTACGGCAAGCGGCAGGCTTGCGAGCAGTCGCCACGGTTGGCACTGCGGCCGGTCTGCGCGTGGGAGATGTTGCACTGACCGGAGAACGCCACGCACAGCGCGCCGTGAATGAAGAACTCGACGGCGGCGTCGGTTTCATCGGCGATGGCGCGGATTTCCTGGAGGTTCAGCTCACGGGCCAGCACCAGTTGCGAGAAACCGGCCTGATCGAGGAACTTGGCCCGCTCAAGCGTGCGGATATCGGTCTGGGTACTCGCGTGCAGCTCGATGGGCGGAATGTCCAGCTCCATCACCCCAAGATCCTGGACGATCAGCGCATCGACGCCAGCGTCGTACAACTGATGGATCAGCTTGCGTGCCGGCTCCAGTTCGTTGTCGTGCAGGATGGTGTTGATGGTGGTGAAAATCCGCGCATGGTAACGACGGGCGAATTCGACCAGATCGGCGATCTCGCTCACTTCGTTACAGGCATTGTGGCGCGCGCCAAAGCTCGGGCCACCGATGTACACGGCGTCGGCGCCATGCAGGATCGCCTCACGGGCAATCGCCACGTCGCGGGCAGGGCTGAGCAGTTCCAGATGATGCTTGGGCAAGGACATATATTTTTTTAGTCAGACTGTCACGGTTGAGGCGCGCATTGTAGCCGCGAAACGCCAAACCGGCACGCCCGTGCTGCCAAGTGGCGGATGCCCCGCCCTTAGGGACACCCCATTCCCTGTGGGAGCTGGCTTGCCAGCGATAGCGTCGGCACATGCAACATCAATATTGACTGACACATCGTCATCGCTGGCAAGCCAGCTCCCACAGGGTTTTGGGTGTCAGGTCAGGCTTTGGCGGCCATGGCGGTGACTTCCACGCGCATGCCTTCGACGGCCAGGGAAGCCACGCCAACCGCTGCGCGAACTGGCCATGGTTTGGCGAAGAAGCGTTTGTAGACTTCGTTGAACGCGGCGCGGTCGGCCATGTCGGTGAGGTAGATGGTCAGGTGCATGACCCGATCCATCGAACTGCCGGCCTTCTCCAGCGCGACTTTCAGCGCTTGCAGGGTGCATTCGCTTTGCAGCGTGACATCGCCCAGCTCCAAGCTGCCGTCGGCACGGGTCGGGATCTGCGTCGAAACCAGAATGCCGCCGAAACCGACAACGTCGGAAGAAATGGAGTCTGCGTCAGGGTCTGGGGTGAAGGTGATGTCTTGGTTTGCCATTGGGCTCTCTGGTCAAAGGAATTTAAGGGGTGCCTACGCGTGTTTTTTCGCGTCGGCAGTTTACAACACCCGGACGCCCCTAACGAACGCCACACTGACGAGTCGCAGTTGCTCGGGTAATATCAGAATGATGACCCGACGCCACTATTGGTGCGCTCGAATGTTGATTTGGCAGGATTCAAGGAGAAAAACATGCTTTCGGAGGGGGTGCTTCGCGCAGAACGGATTTGTCGTGAGCTTGCAAGGCAATCAAAAAACAGTGGTGTAGCTGAGGAGGAGCTTGAGGATGTAGCTTACGTGTTGCTCGGCGCATGGATACTGCAAAGCGAGTCCCGTACGCACGCTTACCTGCAGTCTTTGCAAGCGTCTGAACTGGATGAACTAATTTCAGACATCCTGAATAACGGCGACCCTTACAAGACTGAGGATCAGCTTGATCACCTGAGACAACTGCTGGCACATGCAATGGGTTGCGCCTGGACAGGGGTAACTCGCGGAGTAGGTGTAATGGCGATCGCTATCCGGCGTATAGCCGGCATGCTCATGCATGAATTGCTTGAACTGGATCAGGATGAACGAAAGCATGTACTGGATGTCATCTTTTACAGATTGTTCACACGTTTAATACCCACCAAGCAAAAACATAATGAACTTGTCGCCAGATATGCCGAGCCCCTGGTTCGTCTCTTCGGCGGAGTCGCTGAAGGGCAACCCGGTACGGGTGAGATATTCACGCGGACGGGCATGGCGGAACGTGCAGATATCCACTTCGATCATCGTAAAAACGATCTACCTCAAAAGCTAAATGATCGTCTGCGCTTTCTTCGCAACCTAAGGCTTGCGGCGCGTGACATTCCTTTTGAGGGCAAGGCTGCAAGTGAAAGAATATTCAACCTGTGGTTGTTCGATAAAAGCCTCGATATCAATCGAGCTGCCTATGACGACACACCGATGATGTTCTTGAACGAAAGCAAGCTCCAAGGATTAGTGGATGCCCGTCGCAGCGGCCATCCCCCTATGCTCGTGGTCATTGCGACTAAAGACCGGCGCCCATTTAAAAAGAATGAACACCTGCGCCGCGAACTCGTCGTCCATCACGAATTAAGAGCAGTCATCGATTTCACCAGCTTTACGGCAAAAGGCGAAGGTCGGTTCAGCCTTTGGTATTTCGGCCCTCCTTTCCTCGACTATCCGTATCACGTCGCCCAGATAGACGTAAGGCAATTACGCCTGAACCCGGAAACGGACGAAGTGCTTAGCAGCGCGTCGTTGGTTGGATCATTTCTACGAGCCTGGACTGAAGGACTCCCGATCTCACAGGCGATTCTGGAAGAATCAGGCGCCCCAAGGCGGGTCATCACGTTCATTGAAGAAGCCCTAGATAAGGACAAGGCCCAGATCCCTGGCTTTCTTCGCTTCGTCAACCGAGACCAGATGCAGGAAAAAGGCTTTTCGTTGCGTGCCGAGGATTACGTAGCGCAATACCAGGACAAAGCCTGGCGTGCGGAGGTCAAAATCGATCAGATCCTGGCGAGAATTCGCCCGGATGCCCGAGGACAATCGGTCTATCTGATAGGAGACAACGGTTCAGGCAAGAGCCTTGCATTGCGAGACGTCGCGACAGCACTTGCCTTGCAGGGACGCTTCAGCTTCGGTGTCTCATTCGGCACCACCGACAGATTCGAAAGATCAGCGCGATCTGAACCTCTCAAATCACATTTCACCTATGCCGGTGCCCGTAATTTCCACAACGGGCCAAACATGCGCCGCTTGCTTGGCGAGTTGGGGGACATGGTCAAGGAGATTTTCGACGACCCTATCCGCCTCAGCTGTTTTGAAACGGCAATGGATAGATTGGGCTTTCAGCGAAAACAATATCTGGTGCCCCTCGCCATGAAGTCCACTTCAGATCATCTGGAGCGGATACTGGCCGACATCCACCCGCTCTCCCAACTCAGCTCGACAGTAAGCAGCAATCTCAAAAAAGGCGCCTACAAAATCGCGGTCATACGCAATAACTCCCCCGAAATTGTGGTTTTCGATACCTTGAGTTCGGGCGAACAACAGATTCTCACAATGGTGATCAAAATCGTCGCCAACGTTCAGCGCGACACCACTGTGCTTCTGGATGAACCAGAGATCAGCCTGCATGTGGCCTGGCAACGTCAGCTCCCACATGTTCTGCGAGAGTTTTCCAAGGTTCTCGGTTGCTCATTTGTGGTCGCCACTCACTCCCCCATCGTCATCGCCTCAGCCAGCAATGTTTACGACCATTGCTTCGTGATGAAAAAAGGTCGCCTCAAGGAGCTAAAAGCGTCTGAGCGAAAATCTGTAGAAGCAAGTTTGTTCGAAGGTTTCCAGACCTATACGCCTTACACCCACCATATACAGGAGCGCTGCGCGGAAATTATCTCCAGGGTCGTGGGTGATTCGGATGAGCAGGGCCAGATATGGGCCGATGAAAACCAGTTTTTGGCCGAACTTGAGTCTCTCAAAGAGAGCCTGGATGAAACCATCGTTCATGGCGCCGCATCTGACCGGTCCCTTGTCGACAAAGCTATCGCGGCTGTACGAGAGATTATGACGCCATGACAACTTCAGTCCCTGGCGACGCAATCCATATACGTTTACGCAGAGAACTCGCCGAGTATCTGGCACGCCCGCACCGAACCAAAAAGCTTCGTGCAGAAACACGTGATCTGGTGCACAGGCTGTTCCGTAAAACAAGAAAAGGTCTGGCAGATGGCTGGACGTTACTTGAGGCGCTGAACCCAGAAGACGGCGACATTGCTACTGCCTCCCAACTCAAGGCAGCGTTGCGTGATCAGTTGGTCAAGCAACAAGGGAACCGCTGCTGTTACTGCCGACGCTGGCTGGTTAATACGGCGTATGCACGCCCCATTGAGCATGTATTGCCAAAAGCCTCATACGCGCAGTTCTCGCTTCACTTCTGGAATCTGGCAGTTGCGTGTACCGACTGCAACTCCAAGAAGACCAACACCATATGGGGAAGTATCGACCCCAATCGCTTGAAATACCCCCTGCCCTCCAGCATTGAGGATTGGTATCACCCGCGATTCCACGACTACGATCAACACATACGCTACGTTCGCCTGGAATCGAACGAAACGACCGTTATCGTTTATCAGGGTAAGACCCCTCAGGGCATGGCGCTTTGCAACTCTTTATTGCGCCATATCGCGGCCAAGGAAATGTTGATTGCCAACAATCCCGCGTTGAGTTCTTTCGTCGCGACGATCAATGAGTGCGGCGATCGATTTGATGCTGCGAAGACAGAAAAGCTGCGCGACTTTCAGGATGAGCTGGGCGCGTCAGTAACCCGAATGATCGATATTTAGAAAAGCCTGGTTAATAGTCGAAAAACGGGCATAAAAAAACGCCAGTCCTTTCAGACTGGCGTTTCTTGAATATGGCAGGGGCGGCTGGATTTGAACCAACGCATGGCAGGATCAAAACCTGCTGCCTTACCGCTTGGCGACGCCCCTATAACTCACACTGCGTAACGTGCTGTGTAAGCGTGGGCGGCAATTTAACAACATTTCTTCAATCTGGGAAGCCCAATGTGAAAAAAATTTGTTTTAAAACAGCCAGTTATTCCTGAGACCGGCATTTACTTCGAAGTATTCAGCGCAATCGCCTCCAGAATCAGCGCCTTCAAGGCCTTAGCATCGACCTTGTCGCCCTCGTGAAAATCAATTGCCCGCCGGGTGTTGCCCTCAAGACTGGCGTTGAACAGCCCCGACGGATCAGCCAGCGCAGCGCCCTTGGCAAAGGTCATTTTCACCGCTGCCTTGTAGGTCTCGCCGGTGCAGATGATCCCGCCATGCGACCAAACCGGTACGCCCCGCCACTTCCACTCCTCCACCACGTCCGGGTCGGCCTGATGCATGACCTTGCGGATTTCACTCAGCGTGGCGCCGCGCCAATCGTTCAATTCTGCGATTCGTGCATCGATCAGCGCCGCAGCGTCGATTTCCGGCTTGTCAGTTTGCATGGCAATCGTCCTCATAAAGGTCAGAGCCTCCGTCGATTGCATCAATCCTAGCTCGCAAGTAAAAAAAAGCCCCGCGACCGAATGGGGCGCGGGGCAAAAAATTGGTTGGTTGCGGCCAACCAAAGGAGCTCAGTTAATACGTTTGAACGCCGGAATCAGATGCAGTCCTGGGCCGCACGCTCAAAATTCGATGGCACCAGGTTCGAGGCCAGCAGGTGGCGGTCATAGATAAACACCTTGCCGCCGGTGCCAGCCTTGTAGGCTTCCAGCACGTTGTCCGCCGAGATTTTGCTCGGGACCACGATGCGGTAGCTGCGCTGGGTCTGCGAAACGGTCGGGGCCATCGCGCTGCCCTGCAACTTCGGCACGACGCAATCCGCGTACTGGGCCGGGGTTTTGCTGGTCTGCAAGGTCATGGTCGGGTTATTCGGCGTCGAGGTACAGCCGACGAGTGACAAGGCAGCGACAGCCAGGGCAGGCAAAAACAAATTACGCATGGGTGAAATCCTGAAAACAAAAAATCGGTTCATTGGGCAACGGTTCAACGTCACGGGCGCCGCCGCTGCCATTCTTTAGGAGTCAATCAGCCGGCTCTCACCAAGGCTTTCAACGAATTATCAAACTGCTTCAAGGCATTGAGTTGCAGGTCACGCTGCTGCTCGATCTGCGCGGCAATCGCCGGTGCTGCCTTGTTGTGCACCCAGACCGAAGGCATTTGTTTCTCTATCGCACCTTCAGCCTTGCCGATGTATTGCAGGTCGGCGTCGTAGAATCGGGCGGCGAATCGCGCCTCCACCAGGCTGTTACGCTGGGTCAACAGGCGATTGAACGTGTCCAGTTTCACCACCACATCCGGATGCGCCTGCAACAGCTCATCGAGGTTGTCGTAGACCGTCACCGACAGAAACTGCTGCTGCAGCGAATTCACCAGCCAGTCGATCGCCAGTTCCGGATCGGAGCTGTTGACGAACGCCGCACGAATCCGCGGATCAAGCGCATCTTTTGCGCCGTTCACCGCTACGTCGTGGTAGCGCTCAAGGTATTGCAGGTTGTCCAGCGTGTTTTCGCTATAGAGCACGCCGACCTTTTGCGAATGGCGTAATACCGCGCTGCTGCTGCCAAGCGGCAGGAAATGGCACGATTGCGCATCATCCGCATAGGCCGGTGCGGTAATCCCCACCCCACCCATCAACAGGGCAACTACAGCCAGTCGGATTAATGTGTTCATCGCGCAAATTCCTTGAGCTGCGTTTCGATGAATGCGATTTTCCGCCTATCGGACGCAAAGCAAAACTTGCGTTTCGTGATGGTCACTATTACTTCTAGCGATAGTTGCGCGCATCGCAGACTGATGCACACTCAATGACAACTAATAAAACAACACTGAGAGGTCCCTGATTGAGAACTTTTGACCTGATCCGCGACGCCGTCCTTCCCGAATTCCGCGAGCGGGTGGCTGATTACCTTGTCGACTACGAAACCGCCCTGCGCAAGAACGCCCTCGATGCCGAAGAGGCACGCGAGGTCGCCAATCAACTGCGCGGTTACTTGCGCGGGCTGAATACCACGCGGGTATTGGGCATGGCCGATTGGGAAGAGCTGGATCGGCGGGTGGTGGAGACCTGGTTGAAGTAGCGTTAGCCGAATCTGAAATGGCAGACGATGGTTGTCGGCGGCTTGCGCTAAAGCTTGAAGGTCGCCGCATGCAGTTTTTGATAGGCGTCCACCAACTGCTCAAGCGTGAACGCTCGATTGCGCCCACTGGGGTTGGGCAACACCCAGACGGCCGCGTTGCCGAACGTCTGCGCCTGCGGCCCCCACGCCACGTCCTTCTGCCCTGATAACCCGGCATACGCGGCTTTACCGAGAAACGCCACGACGCACGGCGCATGACGGGCGATCTTGCTTTCGAAATCCGCAGCCGCGGCGGTGAACTCCGCCACTGACAGTTGATCCGCCCGCGCTGTCGGCCGATCAACCACTGCCGTCAGTCCACAGCCAAATTGCAGAATTGATCGATCATCCTCCGGCTGCACCTCATGCGGCGTGAACCCGGCCAGATGCAAAGTGCGCCAGAAGCGGTTGCCGCGTCCGGCAAAGTGGTGCCCCTCAGCCGCCGCAAGCAGCCCCGGATTGATTCCGCAGAACACCACATCCAGCCCTTCGGCAAGAATATCCTGCAATCCTTCCCCGCTCACTGCGTTCAACCGCAGAACACCTTGATCGCACTGCGCGCCAACCCGCTCAGTTCATCGCGGGATTTACCGGCCCGCGCGCGGATCGAGATGCTGTGCAGCAAGGACGATGCCAGTACCGCCAGCGCAGCGGGATCAGCATCGGCTTGCAGTTCGCCACTATCGATTGCCGTTTGCAAGCGTGCCTGGAGATCGGCATCCAGACGGCTCAGGCGATCCGCCAACACATCGCGAATTTGTGGATCTTCCACCGCTTCAGTGGTCGCCGTGCCAATCGCGAAACAGCCGCGAGGCTGGCCGTCGCCGGAAAAATAGATCGCCAATTGGCCTTCATAGAAGCCGGTCAGGGCCTGCTCCAACGTCAGGCTGGTGTCGGACAGCGCCTGCTGCATCGCCGCCGAGGCAGTTTCCCAATATTGCTCAAGCGCCTTGATGTACAGCGCGTGTTTATCGCCGAACGCCGCGTACAGACTGGGGCGGTTCATTCCGGCGGCACTGGCGATGCTGTCCAGTGACGCGCCGGAATAACCAGTGCTCCAGAACACCCCCAAAGCCTTCGCCAGCGCGGTTTGCGGATCGTAGGCGCGCGGACGGCCTCGTCCTTTACTTTCGCTCACTTTATTTTGTGCCATCTCGTATAAATTCCTTGACTGGGTTTGCCTGAAGCATATTCTTACACCATCGCACAAAATTAAGGAACCAGAAATTCCTTGATCGGCAGGTTTGTTGTAGCGGAGCTCGTATCGGGTGTGGCGACGACGAAACAGCGGCAGCGGGAGTGATCCTCCCCTCCGCGCACAGGTTTGATTTCTCCTAATGATTATTGATGTCGCGGTCCCAGGCCCGACCCGGTTAAAGGTGCATTCGATCATGACCAAGCCACTCGATCTTTCAGCAACACCCGCAATGGAATACCCCGCGTCCGAGCTGCTCGGCGCACCGCGCAAGAAACCGCTCAAGGAACAATTGCGACCGTGGCTGATGATCGGCGTCCCCGCCCTCTTCGCTGCTGCCGGTTACGCCTATTACTCGGCGAACCAGGCTTTTGTCTCCACCGACAACGCCTATGCCCGCGTCGCCAAAGCCTCGATCAATGCGCGGATTTCCGGGCAAGTGGTCGAGATTGCGGTTGAGGACAATCAACCCGTGCGCAAGGGCCAGGTGCTGTTTCGCATCGACCCCAAGCCGTTGCAGATCGCCGTCGACCGCGCCGAAGCGCAGTTGAGCAATGCACGCCTGCGCATCGATGGCCTCAAGGCCAGCTATCGCCAGCAGCAGGCTGAGTTGCAGTCAGCCAAGGAATCAGCGGATTTCGATCAGAAAGAATTCGCTCGTAAAAAAGCCCTGATCGCTACCGAGTTCGTGTCACGCGCCATTTATGAGCGCGCCGAAACCGACCTCAAAATCGCCCGCCAACGCATCACTTCGGTCGAACAACAGATCGCCAGCACCGTCGTCGCCCTCAATGGCAATCCCGACATCGCCGCTGACAGCCACCCCATTGTGCGCGAAGCCCAGGCCCAGCTCGACGAAGCGCAGTTGTACCTGTCATACGCCACCGTCACCGCGCCGGACGACGGTATCGTCGCCAAGGTCGACGACTTGCAGGTCGGCAACTACGTCAACAATGGCGCGCCGGCCTTTGCGTTGATCTCCGACCGGGAGATCTGGATCGAAGCCAACTTCCGCGAAACCCAGGTCACGCACATGCGGCCGGGCCAGGCCGCGACGATCGCCATCGACACCTATCCCGGCCGCGTCTTCAAGGCCCACGTTACTAGCATGAGTCCCGGCGCCGGCTCCGATTTCGCCCTGTTGCCACCGGAAAACGCTACCGGCAACTGGGTCAAGGTTGTGCAGCGCGTACCGGTTCGGCTTGAGCTGGACGAGCCCGATCCAAGCCTGCAGCTGTTCTCAGGCACCAGCGCCACGGTCAAGGTCGATACCGCCTACCGCACGCCTTGGTGGCATCCGCTGAAATCGCTGCTCAGCGCGGGAGCCTTCTGATGAACGCCACTTCTTCGGCGGACAGCAACGCGCGCTCGCTGAGGCTCGTGGTGCTGCTCGCAACTTATATGCAATCGGCCAACCTGCCGTTGCCCAACGCAGCGCTGCGCCTGATTCAGGGCAGCCTGTCGATGAGCGACGATCAGGCTGGCTGGGTCTTCACTTCTTACCTGGCCGCCAGCGCGATCACCCTGCCGCTTGCGCAGTGGCTTGCCGGGCGCTTCGGGATCAAGCGCGTTTATCAGCTCGCCTTGCAGGCCTTCGCCTTGGGTTTATGGCTGTGCACACTGGCCGAGACGCCGCTGCAATTCATCAGCGCACGCATCCTGCAAGGCGCGGCCAGCGGCGTATTGGCGCCATTGTCGATGGCGATTGCCATGGAAACCCTGGCGCCGGCCAAACGCCTGAAATTCGGCGCGCAATGGACCGCCATCGTGCTGTTTGGCATTGTCAGCGCCCCGAGCATCGGCGGTTTGATCTGCGAGTATTTCGACTGGCGCCCGATGTTCTACCTCAGCCTGCCGCTGACCGCTTACATCCTGCTGATCGTCACGTTGCTGCTCGCCGAGAAAAAGGCCGACAAGCGCCCGCCGTTCGATTTCTTTGGTGTCGGCACGTTCACCCTCGGCATGATCGGCCTGCAAATGCTCCTCGACCGTGGCGAGCGTCTGGACTGGTTCGACTCACCGGAAATCTGGATCGAAGCGCTGGCCTGCGCCCTCGGCCTGTACCTGTTCGTCGTGCATCGGCTGACCGCCAACAGCCACTTCCTCAGCAAAGGGCTGCTGCGCGACCGCAACTATGTGCTGTCGACAATCATGTTTTTCGCCCTCGGTTTCGTGCTGCTGTCGACCATGGCCCTGACCTCGCCGATGCTCGACGAAATCCTCGGCTACCCGCCAGACACCACCGGCCTGCTGACCGTCCCGCGCGGTGCGGGACTGATCGGCGCGTTCCTGCTGATGGGCCGATTGCCCGCGCGCTTCGACCCACGCTGGTTCGTCGCCCTTGGCGTTGCTCTGGTGGCGTATGCCAACTGGCTGATGCTCGGCTATTCGCCGCTGATGGACTGGACGCCCGTGGCCGTGATCGGCGCGATTCAGGGCGCAGGGCTCGGCATCCTGATGCCGGCGCTGAGCAAAACCGCGTTCAGCACTCTCGACCCGGCATTGCGCCCGGAAGCCAACGGTTTCTTCAACCTGATGCGCGTGTACGGCAGCACCCTCGGCGTCGCGGTGGTGCAGATCTATTTCTACAACAACACCCAGGCGATGCACTCGGCGATGGTCAGCCACCTGACGCCTTATCGCCTCGCGACCCTGCCCACGCTGCCGCAACTGGAAGGACTCAATCACCTGGTCAGCCACCAGGCCGCATTCATCGCGGTGATGGGCCAATTCAAGATTTTGCTGATGGCGATGCTCGTGGTGAGCCCGCTGGTGCTGTTCCTTCGCAAGCCTGTTGCGACCAACTGATCGTGGAGTCTGAGCAATGAAAACGTCTACTCGCTTCACCCCGTACCCGGCGAACATCACCCTGTTGGCGGCGCTTGTCTTGCTCTCGGCCTGTAGCGTCGGCCCCGATTTTCAACAACCGGCCGCCAGCCAGTCGCAGCATTACGACACCCAGGCTGAACAAAGTGCTACGAACGCTCAGCGCATAGCTCCGGGTCGTAAGCTCAACGGCGACTGGTGGTCAGCCTTGCGCTCGCCCAAGCTTGATCAAGTGATGCGCCGCGCCATCGATGGCAACCTCGAACTGGTCGCCGCCGACGCGACTATTCGCCAAGCGGCGTCCTCAGTCGCTGCGGCGGAAGGCGCGCTGTATCCGCAGTTGGATTTCGGCGCCTCCGCCGGCCGTCAGCGCACGCACAATACGCCACAAGCCTCGGTGTCGAATTTCTATGCCATCGGCCCGCGCGTGGCGTTCGACCTCGATGTATTCGGTGGCAACCAACGCTTGGTCGAACAACAGCAAGCGCTGACCGACCTGCAAAAACATCGTTACGAAGCCGCGTACCTGACCCTCACCGGCGAAGTCGCCAGTCAGGCCTTGCTACTCGCCTCGGCCAACGCGCAGATGCAGGCCGTGCAAACACTGCTGGCCAACGACAGCAAAAACCTCGATCTGGTGCGCGCCGCCCACCTCAGTGGCGCGACCACGCAGATCGACGTGTCGCTGGCTGAAACCCGTCTCGCCCAGGACCGCACGCTGTTGCCGCCCCTCGCCCAACAGCGCGACGCCGCACGCCATGCGTTGTCGATCCTTGCCGGCAAAGGCCCGGCAGACTATATCGCGCCGGACTTCACCCTCGACGAGTTCGTGCTGCCGGCGAGCATCCCGCTCAGCCTGCCTTCGGAGATGGCCCGCACCCGCCCCGACGTGCTGCAAGCCGAATCTGAACTGCACATCGCCAGCGCGGCGGTCGGTGTTGCCACCACCAATCTCTATCCGCACGTCGAACTCTCCGCTTCGCTGGCCCAAGCCGCATCGGGCAACGGCGGCGCAGCGCTGTGGGGATTGGCCGCCGGGCTGACCGCGCCAATCTTCAACGGCGGCACGCTCAAGGCCGAGCGTCAGGGCGCCGTCGAGGGCTACAACGCTTCCCTCGCCCGCTATCAGCAGACGCTGATTCAATCGTTCGGTCAGGTCGCGGACACCCTGCAAGCGATCAACCACGGCGCCGAGCTAAACCAGGCGCAGGACGACGCATTGCGCGCCGCCGACAACAGCTTGCGCCTCAATCAGCAAGCCTACGCCCAAGGCGAAAACAGCGTGCTGCAAGTGCTCGAAGCCGAGCGCGCCTATCAGCAGGCACTGCTCGGGCAGATCCAGGTGAAAACCGCCCGATACCTCGACTCGGTGCGGCTGTTCGTGGCGCTCGGCGGCAACTCCGTCGGCGTCTTCGAACAAAAACTCGCCGCCCGCGAAGCCGCCAAACCCACTTATCAATAGCCGTCCGCTACCGGAGATAACCCATGACTTACGAAGCGCTTCACGATGATCTGCAAACCACGCGCCTGCCCTTGAACAACGGCGCCGGCGCGATGCCGGCGGTGGGATTCGGCACCCTGTTCCGCGACTTGAGCACCACCACCGCCGCCGTCAAATGCGCGCTCGAAGTTGGCTTTCGGCACTTCGACTGCGCCGAACGCTACCGCAACGAAACCCAGATCGGCGAGGCCTTCGCGCAAGTATTCGGCGCCGGGCAGATCCGCCGCGAAGACGTGTTCATCACCACCAAACTGTGGAACACCAACCACCGCCCCGAGCGCGTGAAACCGGCATTCGAAGCGAGCTGTCAGCGCTTGCAGGTCGACTACATCGATTGCTACCTGATCCACACGCCGTTCGCCTTCCAGCCCGGTGACGATCAGGACCCACGCGACGTGTACGGCCACGTCCTCTACGATGGCGACGTGACCCTGCTCGACACTTGGCGCGCCCTCGAAAGCCTGGTGGATGAAGGTCGCACCAAATCCATCGGCCTTTCCGACATCACCCTCGACGCACTCAAGGACATCGTTGCCCACGCACGCATCAAACCCGCGGTGGTGCAGATCGAATCCCACCCATACCTGCCGGAATGGGAAATGCTCGAATTCTGCAAACAGCACGGCATCATCCTCTTGGCCTTCGCCCCACTCGGCCACGGCATGCAGCCGAATGTGCTCGAAGACGCAGTGCTCACCGGCATCGCCAAACGTGTGCAGAAAACTCCTGCGCAAGTGGCTTTGGCCTGGGCAGTCCAGCGCGGCACCGCGTTCCTGACCACCTCGGCAACGCCGAGCCACATCCAGGAAAATTTCGACATCGCGACCTTGCCGCACCGGGCGATGCAGGAGATCAAGGATGAGATCAGCACGCGGATTCGCTTCAATTCGGTGGTCGAGACCGGGGTACCGGGGTTTATCCCGGGTAAAAAATAACAGGCAAGAAAAAGGGCGACTGTTGACGCAGTCGCCCTTTTTTCTGCGATGAAAATGACTCGCCAACCCCTATAATTTCCGCCTCATCCCTCTTGGTGAAATCGATGGACGTCATCCAGACCCTGCGCTTCTTCGTCGCCGTCGCCCAAACCGGTAGTTTCACCGCCGCCGCCGACCTGCTCGACACCACCACGACCAACGTCTCCAAAGCCGTCTCCAGCCTCGAAGCCCGGTTGCACACGCGTCTGATCAACCGCACCACCCGCCGCCTCGCTCTCACCGAAGCCGGCGTGCGTTACCTGCAACGCTGCGAAAAGATTCTGGATGACCTGCGCGACGCCGACGAAGAAGCCGGCACCGCCCAGACCCTGCCCGTCGGCCGCTTGAAAATCCACGCGATGGCCGCCATCGGCAACCACTATGTGATCAATGCCATCGCCCGCTACCGCGAGATTCATCCCTCGGTGATGTTCGACCTGACCCTGAGCAATCGCTTGCCGGACTTACTCGAAGAAGGCTACGACATGTCCATCGTGCTGGCCCGCGACCTGCCCGACTCTGGCTTTGTCGCGCAACGCCTTGGCGTCACCTACAGCATCCTCTGCGCCTCGCCGGGCTACCTCGCCAAACGCGGCAGCCCGGCCACGCCCGGCGCACTCGGCGAACACGACTGCCTGCGCATCGTCAACACGGTGATGCCGGCCGAAAACTGGGTGTTCGAAGGACCGCAAGGCCTGGAAACCGTCAACGTGCCCGTCTCGCCTCTGCACATCAACACAGCGGACGGCATGGCGACAGCGATCAAGAATGGAATGGGCATCGGCATTCAACCGATAGCGTCGGCCGTCGAGGGCCTGAGGGCGGGAGCGTTGGTGCGGGTACTGCCGGAGTACCATCTGGAGGAATACAACCTGTTTGCGATCTATCCATCGCGCAAATTCGTCGACGCCAAAATCAAGACTTGGGTGGAGTTCCTGAAAACCGCCATCCCGCAACTGCTGGCGTCCGATGAGGACATTGCCGGGTCAGCAACAAACCGCTGACGCTGAGTGCCGCAGACCTGGAGTGTCGACCCTCCAGTGTCAGCACGGCGATCAACCGTTGGAACAACCGCTGCCCATCACCTGGTATTGCAGGACATGCCGCGCACCGTTCGAGTCTTCATAAGTCATCTGCGCCGGCACTGGGCCGCACTGAGTGCCCGTGTCGGAGATCGAGATCACATGGGCGACATCGAGTTGGGTGGAATAGCTGTAGGTTTCAACCTGAGTGTTGGCCGGTTCGTCAGCGGCAAAGGCCTGCGCGCCGATAGTGCTGAACGCCAGAAGCACAGCAATTTTTGAAAGTTTCATGATGTTCACCGTCTCGTTGGGACCGTGTTTGTTCACGGATTGGAGACGATGTTAGGGGTTGTGGCGGCTGGCAAAAATCGGTCGCCCGGACAAACACTGTGTCCAAAATGCACATGAATAATCCAAACCCACTCAGGCAAAACACAACCCCTGTGGTGAGGGGATTTATCCCCGTTGGGTCGCGCAGCGGCCCCCGTTTTTCAGAAACAAATCAGAATTCCCACGCCCCCAACGAGGCCCCGTTTAATCAATTCCCCGCCCCCGTTTAAAGACACCCACTGTTACGTCATCCAGCCTACAACGCCTTGCGCCATTACCTACGACTACGCCAGAATCCGCCGGCTTGTGCGCCTTGGGCCCGGGTTCTATCGTTGGCTGGTCGCTGAAAAACAGCGATCGGGTTTGGTAGCCCGGCATTTCCAGGTCGCATAGTTCCCCTCTAGCAGAGGCCGCTTTTTTGTCCCTGCTTTATGGTGGCCATGCGTAGGGCGTCTTCGGGCGCGCCGGGCTCCTGGGCCGGTCTACCAACCTGTGCATGGCCGCCACCCCTCGTTTGGTAGCGAAGTGTGATGGCTCCTTAATCGTTTCCCAGGAGTTTCATCAATGTTCAAAGTCACACCCAACCCACCTGAAACCGATCCAGCCTCACCCTACGAATCCCTCGACTCCAGAAAACTTAACGAAGCCGCCGAACGCGCCCTCGACCACTACCTCAACCCCACTGCCCAAATCATGGCCAAACCCTACGAACCCAACGCCATGTTCCTCGCCAACCCAAAAACCGCGACCGAAGAATTACTGGCGAACGCCAGTGAATCACTGGGTTCCGCGTCGGTAATGCTCGGGGATTTGGTGGCGCTGATGGAGGGGCCGACTCGCAAGACGCTACAAGGTATTGCGCAGGTGGTAATGCTGGGGGAATTGGCAGTGAATCAGGCGTTGGATAACGTTGTGCCGGTGGAATAGACAGTAGGCGCTCTGTGGTAGACGGCACGCCGATTACCACAGAGCGTTCAGCGTTGCACTGGCGGAAGCGGGCCCACGAACATCACCTTTAGCCGGGCAGGCCCGATGACACGCGCCAATTCTGCGATCACGCAATACATGAATATCAACGTGATGAGCAGAATCTGTACCGCCCAAAAACGAGGAAAGTTCAGTGAAGAAAAAAGTAGTGAGTTCGCACCTATGATGCTGTGTGCCTCTTTCCAGTATTCGTACAGTTGCTCCAGATAATGAACAACAAGCGCGACCACGGCATACATGAGTGTCTTCCAGCTGACATTCCAAATCAGCGGTTTGTCAGGAAACCTGTTTATGAAGGGCAGCATATCCGCAATTAATACCGACTTGCCGAGTATGAGAGAGGCGATCAGCACCGACGCCGAAACCGGAAGATCTATCCCCGTGCCCTTGATCATCAGCTCGCGAATGAGGGCAACGATGTGCAGAATGACGAAAAAAAACAGGGTCGGCGGAAGTACTTTCAGGACTTCATGTTTGATCTTGAGTATTGCTGTATTCATGTTGGCGCCCTTCCATCACGAGTTAGCGTAGCGTCACCAAACGAATCGAGCCCGGATCGCCCAGGGGTATCGCATCCGTGAGGATAAAAACAGACTAGCCAATGATGACTGCCACTCGCTTGCCTTAATGCAGTAAAGCATCAGTAGGAGCGTTTGGAGTTGGTTGATCGCTACACACCAAGCCGGACCGTTTTCAACAGATTCGGCCGATTACGCCTGTCTCTACGGTCTCTTTTGGGTCGGATGCAACGGGTCGCAATGAGCTAAAATCGCTTTCTGAGCCGCCTGTCATTACAGACGCTGGCCTGGCCTGGTTGTCTTTGCCAATCTGATTACGCAAGATTTGACGAGGCTGTCGCTAAATTACTGAAATCCATCCGACCGGAATTGGGTGAAGAATTCGAGGTGGTATACGAAGAACTTTAGCTTGTCTGTGTGAGTCTTCTACCTGACTTTGATAACGAAAGGATGCAGCTATAGATCGGCATCCCGCATTCGTGACAGGCAGAAATCGGCCAAAAACAGTCTGTCAGGACGGTTAACTTTCATCTTGTCGCAGTCGATGCCCCCCCCTTCGACTAATGTGGGCGAGCACTTAAACATTGAAAGCAGGCGCCAGGAGTGGGGTGCCGCCAGCAACGACCAATCGCCAGTTCACAAAAGCTGCGCATTCCACAAGCGCTTCAAATTGTTCAGGACAGCGAAGCTTGAAATTCTGGGCATTGTCGATGACCAATGAAAGCGGTTGTCCGTTTTGAACATGGATAGACGACATTTCTGCACTGGGATCATTGAGGTAAGACAGGCAATCAACCCAGGCGTCCATATTGCGACCGTAGAAGCTAGGGAAGCCGAATTTTTCTGCGAAAACACTGTGAAATGTTTGCCAGTCAGTTATCAAGTTTGCATCCACTCGCACCATTGTCAGATTAACCTCCGTCACATTGAAAAAAACAGGTATGGCGGTCTCGCAAGATGAAGTCAATTGCTGACGGCATATTTGCGCAATCCAGTGCTTAATCCGCTACAGATGACGTTCCAGCGCCCATCTATGGCCGACTTCTGCCCTCGTGACAGGCAGAAATCGACCCGAAGCGGTCACTGAATTGAGGTAACGAAACGGGTTTCGAGGCCAACACTTACTGGCGGAAGCGCATTAATCAAAACGACGGCATCGTCGCCCTGGTTAAGGAAGATCAAGGAGTCACCTGTCTCGAACGTAACTCTGAATCCGGCAAGCCAAGGCTCTTGCCCGTAGAGAGAGTCAAGAATCCCCTCAACTGCACAAACTTTTTTGTTCTCGAGGTGTGTTGCAGATAAACCTGTAAGCAGGTTTTCACGCTTCCATGAGCAGGTCGCATTCGGTTCTATTTCAAAGGAAGCCGGCGTATCAGACGGCAGCAAGTCCGCGCCTACTCTCTCGCCATCACTCAAGAGATACATGGATAAAACTTCTCGCTCGCCAAACCGCCACTCTAAAGAACCTATGTCTCTCAAGTTTTTCTCGTCGTTGAAATAGTATTGGTCGTGCAGCAGCTCGCTCAGGTGCTTGCCCAAAAGCGAGCGTGCATTTTGCAAGTCTCGGACAGCTCTTGCTGGGGACGAGAAGCGGCGGCCAGACATCAGGTTTCTCATATAGGTGGGAACAGAGGCAGATACTACACAGACGCCTTTACGTCCGCTTCTGGCCGAAAGCAGGCGGGTATTACCTTGTTTCAGCTGCGTCAGGAGGCCAGCCCTCATAGAAAGAGCCGCCTACAGGGATCGGGTTGCCATCCATATGATATGCGGCCCATGCCAGTAGGTGGGCCATGCGTTCGGCAGCAACTGGCGACAGTCCGCAAGATTCTCTGACTTCGTCTAGTCGTACTCGGCAAACATCGAGGTGGCGTCGAACGCCTGAAAATCCGCCAAGGTAGAGATAGAATTCGTCGAGAAGGATACCCACGCCTGGAACACCATAGGTGCCGGCCACACCTGGTGCCTCCTCATATATGGCTTTCACATCATGGCCTTCCAAGGTCGCGACAGCGGTTAGTACCTCGCAAAAAGTATCTTTCATGCTGTTGCTGACCCAGAGGCCATAGCTGTTGCCGATAATGATGGGCGCGCCCATGAGTCTTACTCTGATTTCGATAATGGAATGCTGAAGAAGAGACGGATTCAGCCATGTTGCCAATTTTCAATAGGCCGTCTCCGCTCCGATTATTATCGTTTTGGGCTGGAAAAGGCCATGGGTGGGCGGCAGCTCTTGGCCGAATGCGGTCGTAAGTGCGTGGCAGCTTTCGGCCAGAAGCGGCCAGTCAGGGGGCGCGTACACGGACGTCAATCGATGGGACAGTAACAACTTCCTTCGAGTATTGATGAAATCAACCGGATCTGTATCTATTGGGCTTCCTTGTTACCTCGGTACGATTCAACCCCGCCCTGGTCCGAGACAATCCCATGCAGCTCACCGACATCCCATTTGGTACCACCGATTGGTCGAAAATAGAACCGACTGCACATCCTGGCGAAACCGGCACGGCACACTGGCACACTTGCCAATTCGGTAATGCAAGAGTTCGAATGGTTGAATACAGCCCTGGCTACCTTGCCGATCATTGGTGCCGCAAGGGGCATATTCTGCTCTGCCTGGATGGTCGACTGGAGACCGAACTTGATGATGGTCGTACCTTCACCTTGACAGCCGGGATGAGCTACCAAGTGGCCGACAACGCGGAGGCTCACAGGTCTTCAACCGCTATTGGCGCCAAGTTGTTCGTCGTGGATTGAGACTTGAGTAGGAAGAGTTGCTTCTGGCCGACTTCTGCCCTCAGTAACAGGCAAAAAGCGGCCTTTTCCGGCCGCTCGCAGAGATAAAATAGCGGTTGCCGGTTATTTCTGTGATGAGCTGATGCTCTGTCCGATCGATATGAGGCATAACTCGTAGTCGGTGCCTTATGAAGGTCCACTCTTAAAAATTCAAACACTCAGCGTTGGAATGAGAATGTCCGATAAAACTATCTATGCCAAAGAATTCGCGATCTGTGTATCGATGTCAGATTTAGTAACCTGGGAAGGTGATCAGACGTCTCCCAGCGTCTACCTGCAGGCGGTATTTTCGACCCTTGAAATTTCCGTCAATATTCTCGAACTCCACGAGTTGTATTTCGCCCACCTTTACAGCGGCTACGGCGACGTGCATGTGTATCATGCTCGAAATAATGGAGGCAGTATTTTCGCAATCGACTTGTATCGAGAGCTTACGGACCAGCTAGATTTGACAGGTCTATTTCTACGTATTGAAAGCCCCAAATTTGATCAGGCACTCGCCCATCTCCGGTCGTTCTATGACAGCGCGAGGTGCCAAGTAGCATTTGAGCAGGCAGGCTACTCCAAGCGACTTCGTGAAACGCTTGATGAAAGCAGATACCCTCGACTGGTCGAAGAAGAGCACGCCTTCATACAGCAGCATTTCACTCATCGGTGACGCTAGCCGATAGCTGCAACTACTGACCGTCCGCTTCCGGCCAGAAGCGGCCCGTGGACAGCCTGATGGCGAAACAGTAACTTGTGCGACGAGGCTGGCGAGAAATGCTCGGCAGCGGATCGTTCAATGGGACGCCCACGTATGCCCTCTCGCTACCTTTAGGTGCCGCAATGGACTTGCATCGCAAGCTGGTTTCAGCAATAGAAGCGTTTGATCGCTGGGAGCAGCCTTGGGAGTTTTATGAGTCTGTATCATCTGCACCATCTCTGGACGCAAATGACCTCGAACAGTTGAAGCGCGTCTGGGGTACAGCAATAGAGAGGGAATGTTGGCTTGCGAGCAAGGACTTTGCTGATGGCTGCTCGCTTGTAGATACTCGTCTTGCGTCTGGATTCCCTTGGCTATCGAACAAGGCTCGACGGCAGCTTGTTAAAGGAGCTTCCTACCAATGGCTGTAACGCCCAAGAACTCGCCGAAGTAGTAAAGCAAATGCATGCCTGTACAATTTAAATGTTAGCGATCCTCATGCCAGAATATCAAACCCTCAATACACTAGATAAAACGGCACGTCTAATCGTAGAGATGTTTGGTGTTTCGCCCGAACATGCCCAACGTTTAGCAGTGAGCGCCTTAAATGGAATTGAGTCGCATGGGCTAAATCCAGAGGATTGGGAAACGGTGAAAGAGACGGTGCGAGTAGTTGTGGCGGGCTGGATCAACGACGGCGCATTTTATTCAAAAGACTTTTAATAGAGCACCGCCGATTCAGGCTTGGCGAGGCATTACACCGTTTATTGTAAAAAGTCGCGACCGTCCGCTTTGGGTCGATTTCAGTCTGTCGCAGCAGGCTCAGAACGGCCAGAAACCGTCACTCGTGAATGGCCGTTTTAGACCCAAAGGTGACACCAGTTGCCGGAAGCAATCGGCGTAAAAGCGGCTTCCAATCAACAATGGAATCTCAGCTTCTGTGATTTACACCTACAAGCCGTATAGGAGTTCGTGCCTCACCTGAAGAGCAATTGCTGCGAAGCCCATCCCAGTGCCGCGCTTGCGGGGCGCGTAGTCCTGATTAGCGGAAACATCCTCCCATTTACTCACCGATTCCACGTACCTATGAGTGTTATCGGTATCAATTTCAAACTCTATGAACCGTTCTGCGTGAGTGAGCAAAAGACCATAAAGGCTTGGCATTCCGGGAAAGTCGACTTCAAGGTCGAGTACGACAGTTTCTGACCATCTAATGCCTTTCGACTCGCCATAGTTTTTTAATACGAGGGGAATCCCTCTGGCCAACCAAGCTTTGGCGGTTACCATGAGTCTGTGGGCCACAGGAGCATTTTGCTCTTGCACGTTCAGTTGCCGTTTTTTTAACAGACGGTCAATGTCCACTTCGATCTCCTCAAAAATCGTTTCATTCCAGAATGACGATGACCTATCAAACGCGCAACGACTCAGGCGATTCTCATCTCCACACGGCTACCGGGTCCGCGCGGGGCGTAGCGAGGTTCCAATGTCGTTACCGAAAGATGTCTTTCGACCCAAAGCGGTCAAATCACTAAACGCATGTTACACCGACAAAAAATGGGGTTTTCTGAATTTCTGAGCACGATAGCAGTACGTCCGGCCGGAAATCGCTGATTTTCCTTACATAAGCAAATAGGTAACTTGTGTGTTGGAGCATGGCGTCGGCCGTATCTATTGATGGTCGGTTACGGCATTTTATATGACTGCTCCTTGGCGTCGGTTCAGCACAACCTCTCGCGCACAGCCCTCAACACCGCTTCGATGTGCCAGGTTTCGACGCCGATGGTGACTGCTCCGCCGGCATCAGGCACTAACTCGATTTGTGTGGTTATGGCTTGTTCGAGAAGCAGTCGCTGCGCGTCTCCAAGAAGCCTGCGCTTACCTGTGAGCCAATGTCGTTGTTTGCCCGTCAGCAACGCAAGGGTTTGCGGATAGGTGCACTGCAGTTTTCGACGCAAATTGACCAGCGCCGGTTTGTCGCCTCGGTCAATTGCCGGGGTCAGTACATACTGGTTGCCCGACGCTGCCTCGAGGTCGTATTTGTCTTGCAGATATTCATCGACACTCATGCAACTGACGACTGTCTCACGCTCGCCGGTCATGACGTTGATCAAGTGCGCGTTAACACCGACGTAGCAGAACTCCGTCATGCCGTGGACGACGTAATCTTCACTGTTACTGCGAATAACCCAATAATCGCCGTTGGCGGAAAGCTCACATGACTGAATGACAAAACGCTCAGGTTTGCCATCTCTCATGACGCCGTCAAACAGGCCAAGCACGATTTCGCAGGCCTGCTCGGCGGTTAGCACGGCGTTGATCTCTGTCACGCTTTGCCAAATCCGAACAATGAACGCAGCCAGCCTGCCGACTTCCGTTCATAGAAGGGTGCGGTTTGCTTGAGGAAGTAATCGCTAAGGCCTGATTCCCCTTCGTGAACGCGATAGAGGTCAACGGGTTCGCCATCCGGAGCGGTATCCCTGGCGACGTTACCTGATTCGCGCATGGCCAGTTCAATATCTCCGTCCGCTTCAATACCAATGATCAGATGAGGCTTTTGATCAGACGATGCGTCATGCATCAGCGCCAGAAATGCACGCTTTACGTTGCGATGTTTGGCGAGTAATTGTGTGAGCGAGTTGACCATCTTCGATGGATATTGCGACGGCTGCCCGAGCAGCACCTTGGTGTCTTTTTCGACCGTGCGCTGCACCGGCGTTTGGCCGATCTCGTCGGAGAGCAGATGGCGCACTTCCTCCGGGAAAAACTCTTTCCCGTAAGGAGACTTTGGATTGAGGAAAAGAGGGGTGCCCAGTGTGATTTCAAACAGCGATCTGGTCGGGATCTCTACGTAGGACTCTTCGCTATCTATGGACCTTTGTAGTGTTTGCAACGAAGAAAAAAACGGGATGACAGCGGAGCCGTCAGGCTTTTGCCAATGCGCGATGCTGATGTCGCTACCAGCCTCGAGGTTGACTTGACCTTCGCCAGTGCCGGCAGTGCCAAGGACGTAGATAGTGGAATTCAACAGAGTCTTGAAAAAGTCAGGTCGATGGGCCGGTTCATCCGCCGCCAGCCTGAGTGATTTTTCGAGGGCGTTTTCTTGCTTGGTATCCATGATGTCCATCGGCGGTTCCATCAAAACAGACAAAAAGTGAGCGGCAAAGAGCGCGCAGTTTTTCACGCGACGGTGAAAACAGGAAGAACGGCAAGCTAATAAATCTGGAGCGTACGTTCAGTCACCCTGAACGGTTTTCCAAGGATAGCTCCTCCATGTCAGTGGTGGATGAAGAGCCAAATGCGGTTCGCCTCGAATGTCTGCTTTTGGCCAGAAGCAGTCGCTCAAGGGCGCCCCCACTCCTATCGATACGCAGCAAAAGAATTTGAACCGCTGTTGGGCACGCTCACCTAATGATTAGCCTATGGATAATCCCACAGGCGATCTGCCAATACCGGCATGCTCCGAGAGGTGGTCAACGTGGCTAAAGACGAGAAAAAAAGCAAAGGTGAAACATCCAAAGCCAGCAAGGAGTTGAAAGACAAAAAGTCCTCACCGACGAAGAAAGCTGCTGCGGCTTCGGCCCTTTCGAAATCTTCGGATAAGAAAGACAAGAAAAAAGATGCTGAACCAAAAAAGTCCGCCAAAAAAGCTGATAGCAAACCTGAAAAAGCGAAGAAATCAGATAAGGCAGAAAAACCGGCGAAAAAGAAAAATTAGCATTTCCAGTCTGCTAGGGCTTTGCGCCCTAGCTACGTCAGGCTGTGGTTTGAGCCGGGATGTAACTCAGCGGATGGCGCTGGCTGAATCACTTCCAACCTGTGGCGGATACTCTGAAGCGCGTCCGCCTAAGCCGTTAAAATCAATTCGGCATCAGCACCGTATCGATTACATGAATCACGCCGTTGGATTGCATGACGTCAGCGATGTTAATGGCAGCCTTGCCTCCTGTGGCATCAACCAACCATAGCTTGCCATCGTGCAGCATCACGGTCAGCGACTCTCCCTGGACGGTTTTCAGCACGACTTTGCCGTCGTGCATTTTGGCCTCATCCATCAACTGTTTAGCAGTATGAGTGCCGGGCACGACGTGGTAAGTCAAGATTTTAGTCAGATCTGCTTTGTGCTCTGGCTTGACCAGCATATCGACAGTTCCGGCGGGCAATTTGGCGAAAGCCTCATTGGTGGGGGCGAAGACGGTGAATGGTCCTTTACTGTTGAGGGTATCAACCAGTCCGGCAGCCTTTACCGCTGCGACGAGCGTAGTGTGATCCTTGGAGTTGACCGCATTTTCGACAATGGTTTTCGTTGGATACATGGCTGCGCCACCAACCATCACACTGCTGGCGGCGAAGCTGAGTCCAGTGCCAAGGCTCAGCACTGTAAGGCAGGTAACGGCGATGCGTTTGAAGAAAGTGTGCATGATGCGTCTCCTTGATTCTTCGACCCTTCGAGTGAAGGTATTGAATTTACGGAGCAGACGCTGAAGTGGATGCAGCGTGGAGAAATTGTTTTATACCAGCGTCATTAGTCCTCCCTGGCCGAGTCGAGCTTTTTGCCAAAGACTTGTCCACCATTAAACGACATCGTCGAATTCAAGGAATTGAACCGCGAATGAGCAAATTGGGTTGCAGATGTGGGCATGTAATTGTCGATCAGACTGACAGTTTGCCCTATAAAGCGAGTCTGCTTCGCGACGAGGCAGAAAATGGATTTTGGGATGAGGTGCACCGTGAACTCAAACCTTTGGTAGAGGTTGCGGAGTCCGGTGACAAGACTGCGGAAGCTCAGGCATTTGGCGAATGCGCACACTGGTGCAGCGCCGCAGACGAACTGGAAGGCCGGATATCCAGCCACTACATTCACCGAGCGTCGACTGTCTACGAATGCCAGAACTGTGGACGCCTTTGGGTGCAAAAGGACGCCAGTGAAAGCTTTGTTTCCTATGTCCCGGAGAGTGAAGCATATGGGGCGATCCTGTCGGTTGCAGCAGGAGAGTCCGAGCATGGAAATTGAGTGTGCGTAACTGGTCGAAAGCGGCCATTTTCAAACTACTGCTATCGGCCAGGAGCAGACGTTCGAAAGCCGCTGGCGAACATCAAATCGGCGCTTCGGATGATATGTTTCTGCTTTGATCTTGAGCCAATACGTAACCTTTCGCTGTCAGTTTGGCCGTCAGGTACCGCAATGCTCGACGGAAGATCGGGTGACAGTCGGCAAACGGCAAATCATCGAGCGGAGCCCAAAAAAAGCTGAATGTATGGCCATGGTCATCGAGCGTGTGATGAGTCCATTGCTTCGGCAAAGGTGCCTGCGTGAAACACAGTTGAAATGACCATATCTGGTCGAGATGCCCGGCGTCCCAACAACCTATATCGCTGACAACCGAGACGGCTGCTATGCCTGATTCTTCGCTTAATTCACGCATAGCGGCCTGAGCTGGAGTTTCACCTTTCTCGATAGTCCCTTTGACCAGTTGTACGCCTGCTATTGGATGGCGGAACAGCAGGATGTGTGCGCCAGGAATACTGGAGAGGATGACGGGGCAAGCCTTGTTCGGTGACATGGCGATTTCCTTATCAGCAATGAAGCACACATCTTACGAGCTTATCCTTTGCGTGAGCGACCAGATATTCAAATGCCCGCTTTGGGTCGAAAGCTGTCAGCCAGGTACGGCAGCTTTCAATCAAAGCAGCCCTTCGCCTGCCAGTCACTCTACTGAGATTGAACAACCTTGCCAGACCGAAAAACCCAATAGCTCGCCACCACCAACACCCACGCAGCAATGCCGCCATACAGCATCACCCAACCAAACCCATTCGCCAAAGCCGCATTAGCAACATCAACCGAAATCGTCGCCCACTGACCAGTCTGCACCACCCCCACAGCGTTGCCCGCTGAAATACTCTCCGCCAGCAGCCTCAGTTGCCCATCATCGGGCGAACCAGGTAACTGGCTACGCAACGAAGACAGGATGCCTTCCACCAGGATGAATCCCATCAGTGCGATGTTGATTGCAAGACTGATCATACGAGCGCTGATATCAATGCCCGAAGCCATGCCCGCACGTTCACTCGGCACCGATCCGGTGGTGGTGTTGGTAACAGGCGTGTTGGTCAGCCCTAGTCCGATCCCGGCGATCAAGCAGCCAGGAAGCATCGTCAGCCAGCTGGCGTCGGTGACACTGCTACCCCATTTCATCAGCAGGAATCCCAAGCCTATGACGAACAAACCTGCGGGGATCACCGCGTCAGGTCGATAACGCATCGCCAGTCGTTCGCCTAACGGCGGGATAACCAGCGTCGGCAGCGTGTAAGCCAGCAGTGCCAGACCGGTGCCGACGCTGGCGTAACCCAGGCCATTTTGAAAGTACAGAGGCAGGTAGATCATGAATGGCCAGAAGCTGAAATTCATACCTGCCGAACCTAGCAAAGCACCCGAGAAGCGGCGGATGCGCAATACCGAAAAGTCGAACATGGGATCGACATTGCGTCGCTGCGCAACGACAAAAACGATGAAGCTGACGATTGCCACTATCAGGCTGGCGATGGCCGAACCGCTTGAAAAGCCTGCCCCTGCTCCCTGGGTGATGAACCAGGAAAGACCCAACACTGCCAGTGACAGCGAAACAATGCCCAATACATCCAGCCTGCGACGCTGCGGATCGCGAGATTCTTCAACTCCGGCGATCACCAGCGCCAGCGCGAGCAGCGCAATGGGCGCATGCACCAGGAAAACCCATTCCCAGCTCGACAACGCCGCGATAACGGACCCGATAATCGGACCGAATCCCAAGCCAATGCCGAACACGATCCCCCAGGCACTGAATGCTTTGCCGCGCGCGACTCCCGACTGGAATCGGTGAGACAGCACCGCCACCTGACAGATCAACATGGCGCCACCAGCCATACCCTGCAGGAATCGGCTGGCGATTAGCACATTGACGTTGTTTGCCAATCCACAGCCCAAGGAAGTCATGCCGAACAGCACAAGGCTGATGATAAACACTCGCTTGCGCCCATACCGATCCGCCAGCGTGCCGGTGGCCATCAACACCGTGGTGCAGGCGATGGTGTAGGCATTCATGATCCACTGCATATCTTTGAAATCGCTGCGCAGAACCGACTCAAGCGTGGGCAGGATTGCCGGCACGCTTGAGATTTCCAGGCCGAACATCAGCGAGGCCAGGCAAACGGCGGCTATTGTGAAAACATCTTTTTGCGAAGAAGAGAACTGCATGGTGATCTTCCAGATCAAGTTGATGGGCACCGGCAAGACCACGCTGAACACCGTCAGGGGGCAGACACGACAGCATCGCCAGCGTCACCAGACATAACTCCAAGTGACCGGGCGCATTCTGGAAGTAATTAAAAAATGACAGAAATGATTTAATTTCGTAAGTTTTATTAATATTCGTCATGAGTTGGCTAAATGGACTTCGATCCCGCTCTATTGCGTGCTTTTGTTGCAATCAAGGAAACCGGCAGTTTCACTCGGGCCGCAGAGCGGCTGCACTTGAGCCAGTCAGCGATCAGTCATCAGATCCGTCGTCTGGAAGAACAGGCAAGCACCACGCTACTGGTGCGCACCACCCGGCGTTTGACGCTGACAGAAGATGGCGAAGATTTTCTGCGCCATGCCGAACACGTCCTCAAAGCGCAAGACGCCCTCTCCCGGCGTTTCCAGGCGTCATCGGTATCCGGCGCCGTACGCTTCGGCGTGCCGGCAAACTTTATCGGTGACGGCCTGCCGCCCTTGTTGGCTCGGTTCGCCAGACAGTTTCCTGCCGTACGCCTGGATGTAACCGTTGGCACTTACCTCGATCTGCGTTCGCTGGTCGATGCCGATGGGCTCGATCTGGCCGTGGTCATGGCATTGGCGGGCAGTCCGGCGGGCGGGTCTGTGCTGCGCGAAACCCGGTTTGTCTGGGCTGCGGCGCAGAGCTTCGACTTTGCCGGCGACTCTCCCTTGCCGCTGGCTTTTGCACCAGCGCCCTGCGTACACCGCCAAGTCGCCGTCGAGGCATTGGAGCATTCCAGCGTGGATTGGCGAGTGGCTTTTACCTCTCCAAGTCAGCAAGGACTGCGAGCAGCGGTGTTGGCCGGGCTGGCCGTCACCGCTCTGCCGCTGGGCGATCTAGAGCCCGGCATGGTAGTGATTGACGGTCAATATGGCCTGCCAGCGCTGCTCGATGCTGATTTCAGACTGATATGGAGCGCCACTGGCAAGACGCCTGCGGCCAATGCATTCGGGCAACTGCTGGTGGAGATGTCGGAGTCGCCATCGATCTAGAACAAGAAGCCGTGAGGCACCTCAAAGTTGAATCGTCGGAGCAATAACGTGGAAATCAAGATCGATGTATTGAAGTCTCCATCAGAAAAAGATCGGGAAGCTCTGAATAATAGGTTTGCAGAATATCTTCGAATTCAATATCCAGATCTACCGCCAGAATCGGAAGATGAAACATTTATGGTGGTTGCACACGATGAAGCAGGCGACTACATCGGCGCAATAAGCTGTAATTGTTACTGGGACGGCTTGGAAATTGATACCTTTTGGGTTAAGGAATCTCATCGCGGTAGAAAAGTCGGTTCTATGCTATTGGAAAAAGCAGAAACGATTGGCGCCCGCAACGGGGCAGTTGTTGCATTCTTGAAAACCGTTGATGCTAAACAGTTCTATGAGCGGCATGGGTATGAGGTTTATGGCGTTCTTGAGGATCGGCCCATCGGGACTCACCTTTATCACTTAAAGAAACGGCTTGTAAAACCTGCATAGCGTCTGATTTCTACACCTGATCCTTGAGCGCTAGGTCTCACATATAAGTGATCGAACTGTCGCTCCGCTCAATATTCCAAGGAAGCCAATGCTCAGTTCACTCGTATCAAATGGTCAGCTACAAACGCCTGACCGATTGGAATTGATGGCCCCTTGGTGGAGTTTTACGAAAACAGTCTTGGCTGCGACAGCCCTGTCTTTGGTACGTGACGGCCTGATCAGATTGGACGACCGAGTTCTTGATCAGCCCTTCACATTACGCCAGCTACTGCGGCATGAGGCAGGTCTGGCTGATTACGGCGAACTTGCGGAGTATCACGCCGCCGTTACGAACAGTGAGCCAGCCTGGTCGGCAAATGAAATGATGCAACGCCTTGATGGTGCTCGACTTCGATACAGTCCCGGAACCGGTTGGCGTTACTCGAATGTGGGCTACTTGCTGATCGGCAGCCTAATTGAACGGCTGACTGATCTGACGCTCGATGAAGCGGTGATTCAGCGGGCACTTTCCCCTTTGGGCCTATCAAACGTCCGCTTTGCTAAAACGCGAGCAGACTTACAAACGACCCATCTTGGAAGCACCTCGAATTATGACCCCGCCTGGGTTTATCACGGCCTGTTAATCGGCCCAATTTCGCAAGCAGCGCTATTTCTGGATCGACTCCTCTGCGCAGACCTGCTCTCCACGGCATTGCTCCAGGAAATGCAAACAGCACGAGTATTGGGTGGTCCGCTTCCGGGTCGTCCATGGATCATGCCGGGCTATGGCCTCGGCGTAATGCTGGGGTCGATTGATGGCGGATATTCCCTATGTGGGCACACAGGCTGCGGGCCAGGCAGTGTCATTGCTGTCTACCGTATTTGCGTGGGCGACGCATCGGCTTGTTGCGCTGTTGTTGAGGCGGACGCGAGTCAAGGTGCCGTCGAAGCCATCGTTGTGGGACAACTGATGCAAGCTCTGCGGCAGGGAAACTGAAGGCGTCTAAGTACTTTTGGCGTTGGCCTCATGATTCGCCGGAAGCGGAAACAGCACACATAAAGGCTTGCTTGAACCTGCGCCAAGTCTGATGGGTTTGATGCGTGCCCAAGTACGCTCAACACCATCATTGGATTACAGAATTGCTCAACGCTTTACTCCGCGAGCGACGCTCCTGCAATCCAGTAACAAGTCATCCAGGAATGGATTGATTTCCAGCGATCCCATCAGGTCTAGCAACTCGGCGGCGACCGTTCTAATCGGCCGCCACTCGTCATGATCAAATATCAGCGGGTCATGGCAGTGGAATGCAGCCTCAGTCAAGCTATTGCATATCGCCCAAATGTCTTGCAGCCGTGTCTTGATCTCCGCTGGTAACGCGCTGATTGAAAGAACCTCGTTCAACGGAAGGATCATCTCTGACCAGGTTTCACATGCTGGGCAATCCGGGATGGCTCTCTGCTGTAAATCCGAGGTCAGTGCCAGGAACTCAAGAGCCGGGATCGCCTCGCACACCGCAAGAACCCGATTGTATTCATCTTGGCCGTACCACTCCCACAATGTTGTGGAGAAACCCATCATCAAGCTCCAAAAAATCCAGTCGACCTATGACCATCAGTGGGCGGATTCAACTCTATTAGTTCGCTCTTGCATAGGTCGAACGGCTGCTTTGGATCGAAATCGGCCCTTCACGGATCAGTGCCTTTGGCCAATGCTGCCGCTTACGAGCGAACGCTTCGACCAGAAGCGGACGTCCAGCGTTGGTTCACAAAGAAACCCGGCGCTACGCCTTCGCTACGATCTCGTCCCACGCAGTAGGGCTGGAAAACAGCTCGTTCAGGAAGCCTACAAACGCCTTCACATTCGGGCTGCCTCGGCGGCTCTCTGGCCACAAGGCCGTGATGGAGGAACGGTCTACTGCGAACTGTGGAAATAGCGGCTTCAGTTCTCCCCGTGCAACATAGGGCGCGGCGACGTAAGTGGGTGAAATGCCAATGCCACCGCCAGCTGCAAGCACTGCGGCAACCGCGTCGCTGGCGTCGATGATGATGGAGGCGTCGGGCACTATCTCCACCATTTGGTCCCCCACGTTGAATGGCCAACGCAGGGCTTGGCCCGAACTCTGATAGCGAAAATTCACGCAGTCGTGGTCGGCAAGGTCGCTGAGTTCCAGGGGCATACCGCGTTTGGCTAAATACGCTGGAGAGGCGAAAGCACAGATTCGATGCGGCCCCAGCGTGCGGGAGATAAGCCGTGAATCGGCCAGGTTGCCCACGCGCACCGCCACATCGATGCCTTGCGCAACCATGTCGACAAACTGATCGCCGAGTCGCAGATCGATGGCGAGCTTGGGATAGCGCTCGCGAAATCTGGGAATCGCCGGCGCCAATATGTTCAGCCCGATAGGCGGCGGCGCGGTCACTTTCAAGATGCCGGAGGGCTCGGCGCGCGAGGCCACTGCGGCCTGCTCAATGTCCTCCACCTCGCGCAAAATTCGTTGCGCCCGTTCGTAAAGATCCTGGCCTTCAGGCGTCAGGGTCAACGACCGTGTGGTGCGGTTGAATAAACGCAGCTCGAAATGCTGCTCAAGTCGTTGCACGCTTTTGCTGATAGCGGACGGCGACACAGATAAATCGCGGGCTGCAGCGGTGTAGCTGCCTAAAGAGGCAGCGCGGGCAAAGGCAATAAGACCGGTAAGGCGGTCTAATCCTATTTGTTCCTTCATGGCACTAGTAAAGCGACTTATGGCCTGATTATCAATGTTGGCTCTTATCTCTAGTCTTTGCCCAACGACGTCATTCAGGCAGTCAAGGAGATCGACCATGAGCCATTCCACCACCATCCAAACGGCTTTTACCCAGCAGCTACCCACTCAACTTGAAGGACGTACGGTAGTGATTTTCGGTGGCACATCCGGCATCGGTTTAGCCGCTGCGATTCAAGCCAAAGCCGCCGGGGCATCGGTGACCGTGATCGGTTCCAATGCCGAGCGAGCCGAACGAGCGGCGACAGAACACGAACTCGCCGGCTGGCGCGCCGCTGATGTCACCCACGGCGATGCCGTCTACGCTGCCTTGGCGGACATCCCCCACGTGGATCATCTGGTTCTACTCGCCGGCACATTTGTGGCGGGCAAGGTGCTGGACGCTGAAATCGACTACCTGCGTCGGGCGTTCGAAGAGCGCATATGGGCTTCGTTGCACGCCATCCGCGCGTTGGGGGATCGGTTGTCCAGGGACGGCTCCATCGTCTTTATCTCTGGCTGTCTGGCCGACCGGCCCAACGCCCATGGCACCGCTATGATCGCTGCGGCATCGGCGGCAATGGAAGCGCTGGCACGTGGACTGGCCCTGGAGCTGGCGCCGATCCGCGTGAACACCCTGTCCCCAGGCCCGATCGACACCCCCATTTTTAGCAAAGCCCTCGGTGAAGGACGCGATGCTTACGTAAATGCATGGGAGCAAGCGCTACCGTTGCATCGTATCGGCACCGCCGCTGAAGCAGGCGCCGCTACCGTTTTCCTGATGACCAACACCTTTATGAACGGCGCCACGCTAAACATCGACGGCGGTGCTCGGCTGGTCTGAGCTACCTGCCTCGCACTGAGGCTATTTCAAGAACAACGCCATGGCTGTGGTGGATACGTTGCGGTTCAGGATTGCTTGCGGCGAATAACGGCCACTTCGAGGGAATCAGACATCATGGCTACTGGCATCATGTCAGTGCTTCGATCCCGGCCGTTGCACTTTTCTGCATTTTGGCGCGGCACTGTCCAGCGCCCCTTGGTCGGAGAAATGAGCAAGCGCCATTGCGAGTGGTCGATCCGGGCTCTTTGGATAACAGGCAGATTTCGGCCAGAAGCGGTCGGTCGACTGTCTTGATTGAGATGGTTAAGCTAACGAGTTTTCACGTGCAGGGTTGGGCGCATGACAGAGGTATACCAAGGAAGCTGCCTATGCGCAGTAGTCAGTTACGAGCTACTCACTCCACCAAAAGCAGTGAATCATTGTCATTGCAGTCAGTGTCGCAAAGGTCACGGGGCAGCATTCGCTTCGTATGGCAGCGTTCCCCGCAACGCGCTACAGATACTTGGCGGCGCCACCAGCATCAAAACCTATGCGTCCTCAGAGACAGTGTTACGCGAGTTCTGCGCGCACTGTGGTTCAACGTTGTTCTGGTCACGATCTCAAGGCGAATTTGCCGACTGGGTTTCGATAGCACTGGGCACGCTCGACACGCCCTTCATGCCTCAAAAGCAAAAACACGTTCATATCGATTCTGCAGTCCACTGGTACACACCACCCAAATTATGTCCCCAGGTCGACTGATTTCTTCGAGTCGGTTGCAGCCCTTACGGATAGGCAGAAATCGGCCAGAAGCGGACGGGTGTTGGCAGAGGCGCTAACGACTCCTGTTTCTAGACATGTTGTCGATTGCTTCGTAACCAACCAATTTCTTGTACCTCGTTAAATTTTCACGGACGGTGCAAAGAGCTCGAAATAGTTCAATAGGACGGTCATGTACCCTTTCGCGATTAGAGAAGAATATGTCAGCAACAAACTGCTAGTTGAGTTCTATCCACAGCCATCGGACATTGGGTTTCAGGAGGCACTCCGCATGGTATTGGTACCATTGGGATTTTCAGTCAACACCACTGAACATGGCATATGGGCATCTCACTCCCATCTAGAAAGCAAGTTCGCAACTTTCCGAATTGACAGCGACTCTTGGAGCGCTTTCGGAGAAGTCGACCACCCTACTCTCAATAGGCAACTAATTTATGAGCTCGGCGCAATACTGACCGCTAGCGGATTTTTCGAAGAGGTTCCGTGGCATTGCGCAGGCGAGACAGGTGGCTATACGTCTGTAAAAGGCTAGGAGTTGAGGACAGCTATCGGCCGGAAGCAGTCAATCAAACTGAACGGACTTTATTATGAAAATAGTAACAGTTACTCGCTTTGACGATACCGACCACGATGTTGGATATGATTACCGTGGTTTTAATTACGTCATACAGAAAGAAGAAGATGTCTTTCTGATCAGAACCTACGATGACGAGCCCGGCAAGGCTACTGTGATGCGTCCAACGAACATGTCCGCGAACGCCAGACTCAGAGAGCTCGTTGAGTTTCTACAATCTGAGCTGAAGGTCGCTGGTATCTCTCTCTACAAGGGCGAACTGGGAACGTATGCCGAAATCGACCTTCGCAGTTTGGCATTTCGCCCGGTTTGAATCTGATAAGGGCAGCGGCTGGCCTACACGCAAGGTGAACAGGTCCCAGAATCCAAAACGAAAAGCATGAGAATGCTTAAAAAATGTCGTTGAACGGGACATTCACCTCGGGCATCCTTCGCGGCGCCTTTTCACGGATGACTCATTTGTATGCCAGCTCCTCGCATGGAAGCGCCTCCGCGCCAGACTTCCTCATTTACTCCCCCCGCGATTCGAAGCAAAGGCCCTTCGAAACTTAATCAAGAAAAAATCAGCCCTCGATCTGATATTTGATTACATCAATGGAATTTTTGGCTAATGAATTCATACCGTGCCTTCATCTACCTGAGCATTCTCCTCAGCGCCGGCTGTGTAAAAACAGCGAGTATTCCACCAGCAGATCTAACTTTTTCGTCCGTTGAAACAGGGCCAAAAAATCTTCTAATAATAAATTTCAGCTCAACAGTGGATCTAGCCAACGCCTTCAACGCTTACGAAAACGCTAATCAGCTTACCCCGACACTGACGTGCTCTTTAGACGGGGATATGAATTTTTCGCCGGAGCATTCGATCAGCATGAGGGCTGAAGGCCTGGTAGCGACAGACAGCGAAATCAAATCAAATTTTGGATTTTATTCCGAGCTTGTTTTCTACAACACGAGAGCGGACGGAACGCAGCACGACCTGAATGATTACGAAGCTATTCGACCGCGTCTGGCTAATCAATCATCCATACCTTGCAAGGTGCGTATTACGGCGTATGGATACAAGGCCTACTACACCAACACTTTATTCGTTCCTACAAAACAAATTACGGAGCAAATATACAGATAACCGTAACTCTTCACGGACGTTACGAGCGCTTGCACATCAGGCAAAAAAAGGGACAGATTTATCTGAAAAAACAGATCTGCCCCGTCGCTTGAAGCAATCTTCTATTTCTAACCATTGCCTTGCTGCTGGTACTGCATCACCAACCCATCTAAAAACCCAAAAAGCTTCAGATTCATCTCTTCATAGTCATTCCCACGCAACTCCCCCGGCTGCTGCACAAACCGGCGCCCCACCGCCGCATCCAGTTCCTCACCCGAAGCAGCAATCAATTTCTCCACCACCTCCGCCGTAAACTCCATATGGCACTGAAACCCATAAACCAGCTCGCCATACTCAACAATCTGGCGCGGGCAGCCTTCGCTGTAGGCGAGGATTTTCGCGTCGGGCGTCAGGCCCGGCATGTCGTTGTGCCAATGCCCCACTTCAAGCACTTCGCCGAAATGCGCAACGTTGGCGTTTGCCCTGCCCGCCTCTGTCAGCAGGATCGGAAACTTGCCGATCTCTTTCTCCGGGCTGTGACCATGTGCAGCCCCCAAAGCCTCGCCGAGCAGTTGCGAACCCAGGCAAACACCTATCACGGCTTTGTTGGCGTTGATGGCTCTAAGGATCAAATCGCACTCGGCCGCTGCGTCGAAATGCGGGCATTCTTCCTTAGTGGTCGCAGGTGATTGAGGCCCACCCAGTACCACCAGCAGATCAATGTTCTCCACGCTCTCGGGCAAGGCATCGAACGCATGAACGTGCGAATAGCTCGCTTCGTATCCACGCTCCCGAACCCAGGTCTCATAGGCGCCAGGCGATTCGAATGCTTCGTGGACCACGAAATGAACGTTCATTAAAATTCCTTATTTAGGCCGGGATGGCAAGGTCTTGGTGACACGCGAAAGACTATATGACACACAGTGTCATTTTCAAGTCTGGAAAGTATAAACTTTGTTTTTCGGCTCCCTTGTCAGTTGGCACCAAACCGACACTGGTTTAGATAGAGCCCTTACGGCTGAATCCGGGACTCGGTCCCAACGATTCCGTTGTCATCCTGCGCCTGGGTGACGAGGTTTCTGTCTTCATCTACTTGATATGGCACATCAGCCTCGACACCGTTGCTCCCAGTCTTGACGACAACGTTGGTGTAACGCTTGCCATCCCAGCAACGAAAAACCAGAGTTGAGTTCTCCCCGCCTGAAAGCGTTGAGCCGAGGCTCCCAATCAGTCTGCTGTCGGCGCCTGCGGTCAGGACGCAATTCTTGCCGGCCGTCAGTTTGCTGCGATCCCCGGCCATCAGTACACAATCGTCGCCGGCGGTGAGTTTGCTTCGATCGCCAGCAGTCAGGTAACTGTTGCTGCCTGCCAGGAGTTTGCTGCGGTCGCCCGCGGTCTGAGTGCTGTCTGCACCAGCAGTAAGCTTGCTGCGGTCACCCGCCATTTGGATGCTGTTGGCACCGGCTATCAACGTGCTGCGAGAACCGGCTGTTTGCGAGCTGCCTTTACCGGCGATCAACATACTTTTATGTCCGGCAATCTGAGTGCTTTCATGACCCGCAATCAGGGAGCTCTTATGACTGGCAATCTGGTTACTGCCGTATCCCGCCGTCAGGCTACTGCGCATCCCTGAAGTCAGGCTGCTGCCATAACCGGCAGTCAGCACGCTTTGAAACCCACTGATCAAAGTACTGCCATATCCCGCAGTCAGATAGCTGCGCATGCCACTGGTCAAACTGCTGCCATATCCTGCAATCAGCGAACTGTTCTGCCCTGCAGTACCGGTGCTGCCATAACCAGCGGTGAGCGTGCTATCGCGCTCTGCCATCTGGGTACTGCCATAACCTGCAGTCAACGTACTTTGGTAACCGGCGGTCTGCGAACTGCCATAGCCGGCCATCAAAGTACTGCCGAATCCTGCTATTTCAGTACTGCCGTAACCTGCAGTGAGCGTACTGCTGTCCAGAGCGGTGAGCGAACTGCCATAACCTGCGGTTAATGTACTGTCGTAGCCCGCCGTCTGGGTACTCCCGTAACCGGCGACTAATGTACTGCTGTAACCCGCCGTTGAAGTGCTCCCGTAACCGGTGGTAAGCGAACTTTCCTCCTGAGCCGTCTGGGTACTGCCGTAGCCTGCGGTAAGAGTGCTTTCATAGCCCGCTGTTTGGGTGCTGCCGTAACCTGCAATAAGCCTGCTTTCATAGCCCGCTGTCGATGTGCTCCCGTAGCCCGTGGTCAGCGAGCTGTTGTCCTGGGCTGTTTGCGTGCTGCCGTAGCCCGCCGTCAGAGTGCTTTCATATCCGGTAGTCTGAGTACTGCCGTAGCCTGCGATCAACGAACTGTTGAATCCCGCAGTCGAGGTACTGCCATATCCCGCGGTGAGCGAACTGTCCTCCTGAGCTGTCTGAGTGCTGCCATAACCGGCGGTGAGTGTACTTTCGTGCCCTGCGGTCTGGGTGCTTCCATAGCCTGCGATAAGCGAGCTCTCAGGACCGGCGGTGCTCGTACTGCCATAACCCGCAGTGAGCGAACTGCCTTCCTGTGCCGTCTGTGTACTGCCGTAACCGGCAGTCAGGATGCTCCCATGACCGGCGGTTTGCGTACTGCCGTAACCGGCGATCAACGAACTGTCGTAACCACCGGTTTCAGTGCTGCCGTAGCCGGCGATCAGATCACTGCTTTCCTGAGCGGTCTGGGTGCTGCCATAACCCGACGTCAGAATGCTTTTGTAACCAGCGGTCTGGGTGCTGCCATAGCCCGCAATCAGAGCACTTCCGTGACCGGCGGTTTGCGAACTGCCATAACCGGCAGTCACCGAACTATCAGGGCCGGTGGTGGCCGTGCTGCCATAACCAGCGGTGAGATCACTGCCTTCCTGAGCGGTCTGCGTACTGCCGTAACCGGCGGTCAGGGTACTTTCTTCCCCCGCGGTCTGGGTGCTGCCATAACCCGCGATCAGCGAACTGTCGGAGCCCGCGGTTCCCGTACTACCGTAGCCCGCGGTGAGATCACTGCCCACTTGAGCCGTTTGTGTACTGCCGTAACCGGCAGTCAGGGAGCTGTCTCCCCCGGCGGTCTGCGTACTGCCATAACCGGCGATCAGTGAGCTGTCAGAGCCAGCGGTGCTCGTGCTGCCGTAGCCGGCGGTAAGATCACTGCCCAGTTGAGCCGTTTGTGTACTGCCATAACCGGCAGTCAGGGAGCTGTCTCCACCAGCAGTTTGCGTACTGCCATAACCCGCGATCAGCGAACTGTCGGAGCCCGCGGTGCTCGTGCTGCCGTAGCCCGCGGTGAGATCACTGCTTTTGCGGGCTGTTTGAGTGCTGCCATAACCTGCGGTCAGAGAGCTTTCTCCGCCAGCAGTTTGCGTGCTGCCGTAGCCGGCGATCAGCGAACTGTCGGACCCCGCGGTACTGGTGCTGCCGTAACCGGCGGTGAGTTCACTGCCTTCTTGGGCTGTTTGGGTGCTGCCATAACCTGCGGTCAGAGAACTTTCTCCGCCGGCAGTCTGCGTACTGCCATAACCGGCGATCAGCGAACTGTCGGACCCCGCGGTCCCGGTGCTGCCGTAGCCAGCAGTGAGATCACTCCCCACTTGAGCCGTCTGTGTACTGCCATAACCGGCTGTCAGAGAACTGTCACCCCCGGCGGTCTGAGTGCTGCCATAACCGGCGATCAGCGAACTGTCGGAGCCGGCAGTGCCGGTGCTTCCATAGCCAGCGGTGAGATCACTGCCCACTTGTGCGGTCTGCGTGCTGCCGTAACCGGCAGTCAAGGAGCTTTCCCCTCCGGCGGTCTGAGTGCTGCCATAACCGGCGATCAAGGAGCTGTCGGAGCCAGCGGTACCGGTACTGCCATAACCCGCGGTGAGATCACTGCCTTCCTTCGCTGTTTGTGTACTGCCATACCCCGCCATCAGCGTACTTTCATCTCCAGCGGTTTGAGTACTGCCATAGCCGGCAATGATCGAGCTATCGGAGCCTGAAGTTCCGGTACTGCCATAACCCGCAATCAGAGTGCTGCTGTCTCCCGCAGTTTCAGTGCTGCCGTAACCTGCAATAAGCTGGCTCTGATTGGCTCCGGTGAGGGTGCTTCCATAAACGGCGGTTTCCAATTTATGCGTATTGCGCACAGTTGTACGTCGATTGACAACATCTCGAGCGATTTTTGCGAGCTCTGGCAAGGCTGGAACGAGCGCATTCGTCCCTGATTCCAATTCAGGAGATACAGATATCTCAAACAGATTGTTAGTTGAAGATTCAAATTCAGAGGCATTCTCGGAGATATAATTCATGGCACTGCTTCGCGTGCCCACGTGAACAACTTCAGCACGAGAAAACTTCACGCCTTCATCATCTTCCAGAAAAATAAGCTCGGCCACTTCCACTTCGCACACAACCCATTGAGCGTCTGCCTGCATGCTTAACTGGGCACTTGCCCCTTGCCCCCAAAGCACACCGGCCAGGCCATTTTCGAGTTTTATTGTGGGCTCCCAAAATCTGCATTCAACCAACCCTGAAACAGGCCAGATCAAACCACAGTGATCGGACATATTATTAGCACACGTGCGCAAAACTAAAACCTTGCCAGTTTTCATTTTCGACATCCTTATAGCATTACATCTCAAAATCCTTTGGAATTAAACGTCCATATCAACATGCAGAATCAACAGGCACAGCACTTTGAATCCGCGCCCCTTTATATCCCTGAAGATCAGCCAGAAACGGTACTTACATCAGCCGTATTGTTTCGCGATAAGTCAATGATCGAACGAATTTGGATTTTAGTGAAGAATTAATAAGTAATATTCAGTATCGACAAGAAAAACTTAATAGGAATTTGATTGACGCTACACCTTCTTCTTGAACAACTTATTCACGTAGTACTTCACACTCCAACGATCCTTCGGCCGTGGCTTGTAATGGGTTTTGTTCCGTTGCGAAGGATCAATCGCCTGCGCACTCGCGGTGTAGTAGTAAAGCGCAATCGAACGGCGGGTGATGTCTTCAGGCGTGGTCAACGGCTCTGGATGGCCGTGATTGCTGTCTTTGTCGGTGTTGAAGATGACGCAGCGGTTGTATATGGGCAGGATTTTCTTGAGGCAGGTTTTCATGCCGACATCCCAGAGTTCGAGGTTGCCGCCGTACTCTTCTTGCCAGTTTTCAGTCAGGTAAATGATGACGTTGAGTCGGCGCTCGACGTTGAGCTTTTTGTTGAGTCGAAAGTCCGAGTGCACGCCCAGGAAGCCGCCGCTTTTGGTTTCGTGCAGGCCACCGCCGCTGAAGTACGGATCGGGGATCAGTCCCTGGATGCCGGTGAGTTTTTCGAGGAATTGCAGCATCGGTGCCGAGTTGAAGGTGTTGAAAACGCTCTTCAAGTACGGGGTGCATTCGTTGGGGCTGATCTGGCGTTTGAGTTGGCCTTTGTAGCCGCGCTCGTAAATCATTTCATTGTTGGTCGGCTCGACCGGGAAGTCTGAGCGGATGCTGGCGATCACGTCTTCTTGCAGGAAGTTGTCGATGACGATGTGCGGGAATGGCGTGGCCTGGGTGTAGTGACTGGTCAGCGACTCGCCAAAGGCGCTGGCGGCGTTCTGGTCGAAGTCGAGTTCCGGGGACAGCGTGATCGGCAGGGTTTGAGAGTTGGCTTGCATTACCGCTCCAGTAAGCTTGGATGAAGATATTCAGGTCACGTCAAATCGGCTAAATCCTGTAAGGATCACTACACCGGCAAATCCGCATGCAGGTTGCCATGTCGGCGATGGCCTGCCGAGTTCCCTGTTCTGAAACTGGGCCTGACGCTGTTACGGCATGTTTCCAGCAGTCACAAATCCGTCATCTTTCGTCTGCTAATCTGCTCGACGCGTCACTTCTCACCCCTGTCCAAGAGCCCCAAATACAAGGTGCCACTCAAGGTGTTATCTCCTCCAACCCGCCAAAAAATCATCCTGCGCTCCAACAACCTTGGTTCCGATGACTTCGGTGCCCTGTTCTCCCGACTCTTCGGCAACCGCTACGCCGACACCCCGCCAATCCCCTCGAACATCATCATCGGCGGCGTCTACGGCAGGCACGAAGGCGTTAGTTTCCGGCGCATGCACTACCACGGCGATTTCACGGTTTCCTTCCCCGATCCGCAAGACGAGATCACCTTCGTCATTCCCACGGCGGGCAAGATCGTGTTCAACCATGTCACCGAATCTGTCGGCGTCGCTCAGGTCGGTCTGGCCATCGACAAGGCTGACATCCGCTCAATGCACTTTCTCGACAATCACGCGCAGCACGGGATTTCGATCAATCGTGGGCAGCTCACCGAGCGTCTGTCGGCGCTGCTGGGCAAGCCGATTCTGCAGAAGATTGTCTTCGAGCCGATGGTGGATTTGAACGTGGCGGGGTTTCAGGGGATCAAGGCATTGATCGATCTGGCGACGGGCACCGAGTTTGATTTGTTGATCCATGCCGGGACGTTGATGCCGTCGCGGCTGCGCGAGATGTTGGTGGATGCGGTGCTGGAGGCGTGGCCGCACAATTTCACCGAAGCGTTGCGCCGCCCTGCTCCGCTGATTGCGCCACGGCATGTGAAATTGGCGGTGGAGTACATTCAGGAGCATCCGGACAATCTGGTCAACGGTGCGGATCTGGCGCGGCTGAGCAATGTCAGTCAGCGTGCGTTGCAGGAGGGATTTCGGCGATTTGTCGGGACGTCGATTGTTGCGTATCAGCGTCAGGTGCGGCTGGAACGGGCTTATGCGGCGCTGAGTCAACCGGGCACGCAGTCGGTGACTGAGGTGGCGTTGCGTTTTGGTTTCAGTAATGTCGGGCGCTTTTGTCAGTATTTTCAGAGTGCTTATGGGTTGAGCCCTGCGGATTTTCGCTCGCGGCGTCAGGCGTGATTGCGAGTGTTGATCTGCGACAACTTTCTGGTTTCGCGGCAGCCGTAATCTGTATTGGCTGAAGAAACAGCCGTGCAACCGCACGTCACGGGCCGAGGCCCAAGGTGGCGTCAAATGAATAAGAATCGCATTGTCTGGGGGAGTATTCTCCTGGGCCTTCCGTGTGTCTTGCTTCCAGTGCTTTTGATGGGTTACGTCGCTTGGGTATTGAACCTGTCGGCAGCGCAGCAGCGTCTTGAATCGCTGGCCACCGTGGCCTCCAGCCGCGCCAACAATACCTTCCATGAAGCAGCCGGTGTGCTGAAGACCGTCGCCGCGTCCAACCTCGCGCCCTGCACCCCGGAAAGCATCGACGAGATGCGTCTGCTGACCATCAATACGTTTTCGGTGAAGTCGATCGGCTACGTTGAGGAAGATATTTATGCGTGCAGTTCTTGGGGCGCGGTGGGCCATCGGGTGACGCCGTGGAAGGAGGATTTCATCACTTCCGACGGCGTGCGGGTGTCGCTCGGTGTGCAGGCGCGGATTGTGCCGGCCAAGCCGATGATGGCCCTGCAATACGCTGCATTCAATGTATTGATCGATCCTGAGCAGTTCTTGCAGGTGATGGTCGAGGACGATGTGCACTTGCTAGTCGGTACGGCGGCGGGCCATTTGGTTGGCGCGTCGCGGCCCGGGGCCGAGCGCTTTATGAGCCGGGTGCACTTTGGGTCCGACTCGGCGCTGGAGGACGGTTACCTCTATACGCTGGTGCACAGCGGCGATTGGGTGGCGATTGCGGCGGTGTCGCGTCAGGAGTTGCTGCAAGGGCTGATCCGCAGGGAGATGCTGTTGCTGCCGATTGGCGGACTGCTCGCCGGCATGTTGGTGTTGCTGATCATCCGGCGCGCCCGCAAGCGTTTGTCGCCACTGGCGGAGCTTGAGTTGGCGGTGCGCAATCGTGAGTTCATCGTCCACTATCAGCCGATTGTCGATATGAGCGATGGCGCCTGTGTCGGTGCCGAGGCGCTGGTGCGCTGGCGTCGTCCGGACGGCAGCCTGGTGCCGCCCGACTCGTTTATTCCGCTGGCAGAACAGAGTGGTTTGATTCTGCCGATCACTGATCAGGTGATCGATAACGTGATGCAGGAATTGGGACCATTGCTGGTCAAGGATCGCAGCCTGCACGTGGCGATCAATCTGGCGGCAGCGGATGTCAGCAGTGGGCGTTTTCTGCCTTGGCTCGAAGCGACGAGGCGCCAGGCGGATGTTTGGCCGAGCCAGATCTGGCTGGAGGTTACGGAGCGTGGTTTCTTGAAGATCGATGCTGCGCGCTCGACGATCAATCGGGCGCGTGAGTTGGGCTATCTGGCGGCCATTGATGATTTCGGCACCGGGTTTTCCAGCTTGCAGCATGTGCAGAAACTGCCGCTGGATGTGCTGAAAATCGACAAGTCGTTTGTTGATGCGATCGACCCGTGCTCCGAGGCGGGTTCGGTGACGGAGCACATTATCGAGATGGCCAAGAGTCTGCGTCTGAGGCTGGTAGCCGAGGGTGTGGAGACTGAGGCGCAGCTGGATTATTTGCGCGGGCATGGTGTGCAGTTTGGGCAGGGTTGGTTGTTTGCCAGACCGATGCCTGCTTCCAAATTTTTAGGATTCGTTCAGGAACACGCGGTTGTGGTCGCGCCAGTAGATCACGCGCTGGAATGCTCGTGAGTGCCGGCCGCCGAACTCCGACGGCCGACATCCTATCGTTTAGAACGCGTAGCTGGCCTTGAGGCCGCCATTGAAGCCGTGGCTGTCGCCGCCACCATTTGCGCCAACCTCTGCACCCAGCCTCAGGGCGCCGAGGCTAGCCATGACGTTGACGCCGCCGCTGAACTGATCGCGGTTGTCGAAGGCGGCACGTTGTTCGATGTCGAGACCCAGCAGTTGGCTTTGGCTGTCGACTTCGTTGTTGCCCAATGTGCGTTCATAACCGACTTGCACGCCCGGCACCAGTTGCCACGCGCCCATCGCTACCGGGGCGAAAGCGACGTTGAGGTTGGCGACGGCGCTACGGCGGGTTTCGGTGTTGTCATCGACGTCGAGCGCCAGTTCGCTGCCCTTTTCCTGGAAGCCTTTGAGGTCGAGATGGCTGACGCGGAAACCCAGGCTCGGCTCGAAAATCATGTTGTCGACCGGGACGCGGTAGCCCAACGCCAATGTGGCGCCAGAGAGGTTGCCGTGGGTGTCGCCCTTGGCTGAGCCGAGGCCACCGCCGAGGTCGCGTTTGCTGTCGTAATCGACGTAACCGGCACTGGCGTTGGCGTCGACGAACAGACCGCGTTCCAGGCTGGTGAAGCCGTAACGGGCGCCGACGTTGAGGAAGGTGAAGTCGGTATCGGCTTCGCCACCCGCGCCACCGACCGAGCCTTTGCTATAGCCAAAACCGCCTCGCGCGCTGAGTTGCTCGGAGAAGCGCTGGGTGATCCCGACCATCAGGCCCTGGCTGTGTTCGTTGCTGCTTTCGGCATGGGCCGAGCCGTCGGTACCGAGGTAGCCGGCGAGCGCGGTGGTCCACAGACGATATTGACCGACTTTGAGGTCAGTGCCGCTGGCGAACGGCGCGGCGGCTTGTTCGATCATTGCGTTCTGCCGCAGCAAGTAGCTGGCTGCGTCAGCATGCACCTGGCCGCCGACTTGCGACTCGACGCCGCCGAGGGTGCCTGCATCGATGGCCGATTGCAGGTAGTAGTTGTAGGCGCTGTAGGTGCCGGACAGGTTGGTGTTCTGCAATTCGCGCAACAGCTTGGCACCGGCGGCGCCATTGCCGATCAGCCCGGCCTGACCCGGCAGGCTGTTGTACTCGACCAGTTTGCCGCGCAGGACGTAGATGGTTTCTTGCGACAGGCCGAGGCCTTGTTTCAGGTAGTTGTCCATGCTGCCGTATTGCGCGGTGACTTCATCGAGACCGGCCTGCAAGTAGCTGGCCTGCACACCAAGCAGCGGCGCGTAGACCGAAGCCATGCTTGGCGGCATGGCTTTGAGGGTCGCGGCGACGCGGGCAGCGGTGTAGTCGTTGGTCGCCAAATAGTTGGCCATGATCGTTGCGTTGTCGACCCCGGCGATGCTTTGCAATACGGCGGCGGTCCAACCGGTTCGGTCCTTGCCGGCGGTGCAGTGAAACAGTTGCGCGGCGTCGACACTCGCAAGGTCATTAAACAGTTTGCCGAACTGACCGCGCATCCCGGCATCGCTGACGAAGGCGCGGTTGGTCTGCTCCATCATGGCGATGGCGTCGGCGGCGCTTTTGAACGAGACGGTGGTGATGTTCGAGCCGGAGGTGGTGCTGCCGATGATGTCGATGTTCTGGTAGGTCGCGCCGGTCAGCATGGTGTCGGGCGTGCCGGCGATTTCGCTCGGCGTGCGCAGGTCGTAGACGGCTTTGATGCCGAGGCTGTTCAGCGTGGCCAGATCCGCTGCCGAAGGCGTGATGGCGTTGGAGCGATAGAACACGCCGCTGCGCATGGTGCCATCGTGGGCCGTGGTGTACGCGGTGGTGATGCCGGCGATGTCACGGAAGTTGTCGATGCTCTTCAGGTGCGGCGTATCGAGCGGTACGGACTCGGCAGCGTGGGCAGCGGCGATGGACAGGCTCAGAACGGACAGCGAACACACAAGACGTTGGAACACGGTGCAGCCTCATTGGAATTAGCGTTGGGCTGGCTACTATCTGTATTGAAGTGATACTGAATATGACAAAACGAGTTCAAACGGAAATGGCTGCGCGATTGGTCCGGTGTCTGCGCATTCTGTCCATGAAATGCTTTTTGTAGGAGCTCACGAGTGAAACGAGGCAGCGATCTTTTGATCCTGGTTTTCAAGATAAAGATCAAAAGATCGCAGCCTTCGGCAGCTCCTACAGTTTTCGTGGTGTAACCACTAAATTCAGCCACGCCCCGGACACTGTAGGAGCGAGCCTGCTCGAGATAGCGGTGTGTCAGCCAACCAATATTTTGAATGTACCGACGCCATCGCGGGCAAGCCCGGCTCCCACAGGTTTTGTGGCGTAACCACAAAATTGAGCCACACCCCGGACATTGTGGGAGCTGGCTTGCCAGCGAAAGCGGTATATCAACCAACAAAGATTCTGAATGTACCGACGCCATCGCGGGCAAGCCCGGCTCCCACAGGTTTTGCGGTGTGAACACATTATTCAACTGCGCCACGGACATTGTGGGAGCTGGCTTGCCAGCGAAAGCGGTGTGTCAGCCAACCAATATTTTGAATGTACCGACGCCATCGCGGGCAAGCCCGGCTCCCACAGGTTTTGTGGTGTAACCACAAAATCCAGCCACGCCCC
>NZ_JBIUXX010000002.1:61862-175507 GCF_044744235.1 Pseudomonas sp. NPDC087346 | reverse complement strand
TGTGGGAGCTGGCTTGCCAGCGAAAGCGGTATATCAACCAACAAAGATTCTGAATGTACCGACGCCATCGCGGGCAAGCCCGGCTCCCACAGGTTTTGTGGTGTAACCACAAAATCCAGCCACGCCCCGGACACTGTAGGAGTGAGCTTGCCAGCGAAAGCGGTGTGTCAGCCAACCAATATGCTGAATGTACCGACGCCATCGCGGGCAAGCCCGGCTCCCACAGGTTTTGTGGCGTAACCACAAAATTGAGCCACACCCCGAACATTGTAGGAGTGAGCCTGCTCGCGATAGCGGTGTGTCAGCCAACCAATATTTTGAATTTACCGACGCATCGCGAGCAGGCTCACTCCCACAGGTTTTGCGGCGTAACCACTAAATTCAGCCACGCCCCCGACATTGTGGGAGCTGGCTTGCCAGCGAAAGCGGTGTGTCAGACAGCAGAGGTTCAACATGTGTCGATGCCTTCGCGAGTATGCTCACTGCCACAATTTGTGAGCTGTCGATCAGGGAATCCCAATGCTTATTGTGTTCAGCGGTCTGCCAGGCACCGGCAAGACGACAATCGCGAGAACCCTCGCGACCCGTTTGAATGCCACTTGGCTACGCATAGATACCATCGAACAAGCCATCCGCAACGCTGGCGTTCTGGCTCGGGATGTTGGCCGCGGCGGCTACCTCGTTGCCAATGAACTCGCGCTGAACAATTTGCGCCCCGGGCACATCGTCATAATCGATTGCGTCAATCCGGTATCAGAGAGCCGACAAGCCTGGAGCGACATCGCCGCCCGCACAGGCACCATCCTGTTAAACCTCGAAGTGATTTGCTCGGATGTAACAGAACATCGGCGACGCGTAGAACAGCGACAAGCTGATATAGCGGGACTCACTCCACCGACCTGGCAATCTGTCCTCGACCATGAATACGAACCGTGGGACCCTGCCCCGCTAACACTCGACACCGCGATTCTGTCTGTTGATCAGGCGCTGGAAATCATCATGCTCAACATTGCGTCAACCAATGAGTAAGACAACAGCGCGCCAACTGCAGTCATGCGCCCTGCTCTGCCTACTCTCGGCCACTCTGGCACTGACCGCCGGATGCTCAAGCAAACGCTATTCAGCCGCAGGCTCAAACTGTTACGCAAAAGCAGTCCCCACCTCCGGCGAAGGCGGACTTGCCTGGGGCGATACCTTGAGCATGGCGCGGAAAAAATCGATGGATAATTGCATGCGTTATGCCAGTCGCTCCGGAGGCACACCGAATACCTGTCAGGTTGTGTTGGCGCAGTGCAAGCGTTAGCAGGTCGCCAACAACTCACTGATCCATCGTGCCTGCTGCTCGGTGTCTTGCAGTTTTGCCTCAGGCACTGCCTGCCTCGCCCGGGCTAAACTGCTCAAGGTTTTCTGCTTCTCGCGCAGCAAACGCTGCCACTTGGCCAGAAACTCGGGGCTGCGCGCCTGCATCTGCAACGGGCCGAAGTACAGCTCTTCGGCGGTGTAGGTCACCGGCCCGGCCCGCTCGGCGACGATGATTTCGTAATCAAAACGGTTCTCCCGCAGCAGCTCTTCGCAGAGGATGCAGTAACCATTCTCCATCAGCCATTGCCGTAGCGGTTGCTCGCCACCGTTGGGTTGCAGAATCAGCCGCTCGTGGCCGCTGAGACGGCTTTTGCCGTGTTCAAGGATGTCGCGAATGGTCTCGCCGCCCATGCCGCAGATGCTGATCGCAGTGATCCCGTCATCCGGTACAATCGCCGCCAAGCCACTGGCCAGACGCACAGTGATCTGCTGCTCAAGATCATTCTCACGCACAGTGCGCTCAGCCGCACGGAACGGCGTCATCGCCACCTCGCCCGCCACCGCCGCCGCAATCGCGCCACGACGCATCAACGCCACCGGCAAATAGCCGTGATCCGAGCCGATATCCGCCAGCCGCGCCCCTGACGGCACATGCGCAGCCACACGCTCCAGGCGCCTCGATAATGTGTGTTGGTTCAACTGCTGCCCCTTTTCACCACAAACGTCCGGCACCTTTGGCCGGATCGGGGCGCGACTCTGGCGAGCAACGGCGTGGATGTCAAATTCCGGCGACCGGAGCCCTGCGCCGATTTGGCGGTCGCTGCCATCTTCCTCTTACCCGCGCCCAGCTCATTGAAGTAGTTTTCGTTAGATCGGTAATCGCCAGCCAAAATGGCTCACTAGCCAAATTCACAGCAACCCAGCACACTCGGCGCCTGCACGCACAGCCATACAAAACATCATCAAGGATTATGAATGTCGCTGATCACGCAACGTGTCGAGATGGCCCGCAAAGGCGCCAATGATAAAGTCATCTGCCGCATGGCATCAGGCTGGGCGGTCATGGGCGATGTGCAGTTTCTGCCGGGATACTGCCTGTTGCTGCCCGACCCGGTGGTCCCGAGCCTGAACGATCTGGATGCCGAAGCCAGAGCCACCTACCTGCTCGACATGGCACGCATCGGCGATGCGGTGTTGCAGGCGACCGATGCTCTGCGCATGAATTATGAAATTCTCGGCAATTCAGAACCTGAATTGCATTGCCACATCTTTCCTCGATACGCCACGGAACCTGATGAGAAACGCAGGATGCCTGCGTGGTTCTATGACTGGAAAAATGCGCCGCTTTACGACGAAGAAAAGCACGGTGATTTGCGCAAGCGAATCGCCGGGTTGTTGCAGGATACCGGCGCATAGATTTGCCCCCCTTGAATCCACATATTGATAGCAGCCCACTTCACGGAAGACAAAAACAATGAAAATCAGCCTCGGCGCCCTGCTGCTCATCTGCATTGCCAGCAGCGCACTGGCCGATACCAACGCTGTCGGTTTCAAGACCTCGACGCTGGCGAACTCCGACCGCCCGTTGGAAATGGTCGTCTGGTATCCCACCGCTAGCACCGCCAAACCAGAAGTGATCGGCGACAACCCGATCTTCGCCAGCGCTTTGGCCGTAAGCAATGCGCCGCCAGCATCCGGTGCTCATCCGCTAGTGGTGATTTCCCACGGATACCGGGGCAACTGGAGCAACCAGACATGGCTGGCCAGCGCACTCGCGCATCAGGGTTACATCGTCGCAGCGGTCAATCATCCCGGCAGCACCACCCATGATCGCAGCCCGCAAACGGCCGCGCAGTTGTGGCTGCGGCCCGCTGACATCAGCCGCGCGATTGATGCGGTGTTGGCTCAACCGGGACAATTCGGCGCAGTCGAGAAAGATCGAATCGCCGTCGCCGGTCACTCGCTTGGTGGCTGGACCGCTCTGGAAATTGCCGGCTCTCGTTTCGACACCGAGCGCTTTGCCAAGGACTGTGCTTCTCACCTGAAACTGGCCAGTTGCAACGTCTATAAAACGATGAACCCCGCCAGCGTCCCGGATGCGAACGCGCAGTTGGCCGCCGACTTGAGCGATAAACGCGTCACCGCCATCGTTTCACTGGATCTGGGCCTGTCACGCGGCATGACCGATGCCAGCCTCGCGGCGCTGCCTGTGCCGACACTGGTGATTGCAGCCGGAGTGCCGTCCGAAGATCTTCCCGCTCAATTGGAGTCTGCGGACCTGGTCAAACGCTTGCCGCCAGCTTCGACGCGCTACGTCGAAATCGCCGACGCCAGCCATTTCAGCTTCGTGTCGATCTGCAAACCCGGCGCGCAAGCCATGCTCGAAGAAGATGTGGCGGGCGACGGGATTATTTGTACTGACGGCGATGGCAAACGCTCGCGGGAGCAGATCCAGCAGCAGGTTACAGACTTGATCACCGGATTTCTGAAGGGCTAACACGGTCTGGTGAGCCAAGTAAAACTACTGGCCAGTGCTCGTATGCGCCAGATTAGGCTGTGGCGAGTACGAGCGACTGTTGCGGCCGAATCGCAGCTCACTGTATCTGCTGCCAGCCCATGACAACCGGATAGCATGGCGCTGCTCCTCTCTCAAGGAAGTAGCGCCATGCCGGATGCCAGCAATCTTTATTTGTTCATCGTCGCCGCTTTACTGTTGCTGATTGTGCCGGGGCCTAACATGGCGATCGTCACCAGTCATGCGCTGGCCCATGGATGGCGTGCCGGGTTCGCCGCCGCATTGGGAATCACCTTGGCTGACGTGCTGATGACCCTCATGGTCAGCGCAGGACTTGGCGCGTTGGTGATGAGTTGGGCGCCCGCGTTCGACATACTGCGCTGGGCCGGGGCCTGTTATTTGCTGTGGCTCGCGTGGCAGGCGCTGAAGACCACACCAGCGGACACTGATGCGCCACCGGTACAAGCTTCTTTACGCAAGGTCTTTGCTCAAGCCACGATCAACAGTCTGCTGAATCCCAAGGCCCTGCTGTTCTTCATGGTGTTTTTGCCGCAGTTCGTCACCGTCGGTGCCGGCAGCATTACCTTGCAACTGATGTTCCTGGGGTCGTTGTTGGCGCTGATCGCGCTGATCTTTCATGCCCTGCTTGGATTTTGCGCCGGGCGCCTGCATGGGCGCTTGCGTGACGGCATCATCTCCAAACGCCTTGGGGCCTATGCCTTTGCAGCGGTGATGGCCGCGCTGGCCGCACGCTTGCTGTTGCTCAATAGACCAAACTGATTAATGAGCCATGCTCATAAGACCATGCAGCAACCCCCGTATTGTTGAGCTAACGCCAGCAATATAGGGTTATGGCATTGCCTTACGAGCCCTGAATCCATGAAAAACCCAACCCAAGTCATCGTCGTCATCGGCCCTGGCTCAATCGGTCAGGCCATCGCCCGCCGCGTCAGCACCGGCAAGCACGTGGTGCTGGCGGATCTGAAGCAGGAAAACGCCGACGCTGCTGCGAAGGTCTTGTTTGATGCCGGATTCGAAGTGACGGCGACGGTCGTCGACATCGCCTCTCGCGAATCAGTACAGGCGCTGGTGCGGACAGCAACGGCCATCGGCGAGATCACCGGAGTGATCCACGCTGCCGGTGTGTCTCCTTCTCAAGCGCCGGTCGCGACCATTTTGCGGGTCGATCTATATGGCACAGCGGTGGTGCTGGAAGAGTTCGGCGAGGTCATTACCAAGGGCGGTTCGGCGGTAGTGATCGCCTCGCAATCCGGGCATCGTTTGCCTGCGTTGAGTGCCGAACAAAACCACGCGTTGGCCACCACCCCCGCAGACGAGTTGCTGGCGCTGCCGATGCTGCAAGCCGATCAGGTTACCGACCCGTTGCATGCCTACCAGATTTCCAAACGCGGCAATTCGTTGCGAGTCATGGCTGAAGCCGTGCGTTGGGGCAAGCGTGGAGCGCGGGTCAACACCATCAGCCCGGGAATCATTTTCACGCCGCTGGCGCGAGATGAATTGAGCGGCCCGCGTGGCGAAGGTTACCGCCGAATGATTGAGCTGAGCGCAGCCGGACGCGGTGGCACGCCGGACGAAGTGGGAGCTGTCGGCGCATTACTGATGGGCCCCGAGGGCACGTTTATTACCGGCAGCGATTTCTTGATGGACGGAGGCGTTACAGCGGCGTACTGGTACGGCGATCTGACGCCCCGCTAGATTTGGGCTGTACTTTCGATCCGAAGCAACCTGTGGTGAGAGCCTTCGCGCTCACCACAAGCGATCAATCAGCGTGCCGCCGCTTTTGCCCGCGCCGAATGCAGCTTTTTATAGCTGTCGATCAGGCGCAAATGACGGTCGAGCCCTTCCAGTTGCATGTTGGTCGGCGTCAGTCCGTAGAAGCGTACGCTGCCATCCACCGAGCCAATCGCCGCGTCCATCCGCTCGTTGCCGAACATCCGGCGGAAGTTGGCTTCGTAGTCGGCCAGGTGCAGATCGTCGTCCAGTTCCATCTCCAGCACCACGTTCAGCGCTTGATAGAACAAGCCGCGCTCGACGGTGTTGTCGTTGTACTGGAGGAACGCTTCAACCAGATCCTTGGCCTGATCGAACTTCTTCAGAGAGACGTAGATCAGCAGTTTCAGTTCGAGGATCGTCAACTTGCCCCACGGCGTGTTGTCGTCGAACTCGATGCCGATCAGCGTGGTGATGTCGGTGTAGTCGTCCAGCTCGCTGTCTTCCAGACCTTTGGCCAGGTTTCTCAGGCCGACCTTGCTCAGGTTGTGCAGGTTGAGGATGTCAGCGCGGAAGGCCAGCGCCTTGTTGGTGTTGTCCCAGATCAGATCGTCGACCGGATAGATCTCCGAATAGTCCGGCACCAGGATACGACAGGCCGTTGCGCCCAGATCGTCGTAGACCGCCATGTACACTTCTTTGCCCATGTCTTCGAGGATGCCGAACAGCGTCGCGGCCTCGTCGGCATTCGAGTCTTCACCTTGACCGGAGAAGTCCCACTCGACGAATTCGAAATCGGCTGTGGCACTGAAGAAGCGCCACGACACCACACCGCTGGAGTCGATGAAGTGCTCGACGAAGTTGTTCGGCTCGGTCACGGCCTGCCCCGAGAAAGTCGGTTGCGGCAAGTCGTTGAGGCCTTCGAAACTGCGGCCCTGCAACAGCTCGGTCAGGCTGCGTTCCAGCGCCACTTCAAAGCTTGGGTGCGCGCCGAACGAGGCAAAAACACCGCCGGTACGCGGGTTCATCAAGGTCACGCACATCACCGGGAATTCACCGCCCAGCGACGCATCCTTGACCAGCACCGGGAAGCCCTGCTCTTCCAGCCCCTTGATGCCGGCCAGAATGCTCGGGTATTTCTCCAGCACTTCCTGCGGCACGTCCGGCAGTGCCATTTCACCTTCGAGAATCTCGCGCTTGACCGCGCGCTCGAAGATTTCCGACAGGCACTGCACCTGTGCTTCAACCAGCGTGTTGCCGGCGCTCATGCCGTTGCTCAGGTACAGGTTTTCGATCAGGTTCGACGGGAAATACACCACTTCGCCATCGGACTGACGCACAAACGGCAGCGAGCAGATGCCACGCTTGGTGTTGCCGGAGTTGGTGTCGTACAGATGCGAGCCGCGCAGTTCGCCATCGTGGTTGAAAATCTTCAGGCAGTATTCGTCGAGGATTTCTTCCGGCAACGCGTCTTTCGGGCCCGGCTGGAACCAGCGCTCGTTCGGGTAATGCACGAACTCGGCGTTGGCGATGTCCTCGCCCCAGAACTGATCGTTGTAGAAGAAGTTGCAGTTCAGCCGCTCGATGAACTCGCCCAGCGCCGAGGCCAGCGCGCCTTCTTTGGTCGCGCCCTTGCCGTTGGTGAAGCACATCGGCGAATGCGCATCGCGGATATGCAGTGACCACACGTTAGGCACGATATTGCGCCACGAGGCGATTTCGATCTTCATGCCCAGGTCGGCGAGAATCCCCGACATGTTGGCGATGGTTTGCTCCAGCGGCAGATCCTTGCCGGCGATGAAAGTGCCGCCCTCGGACGTCGAAGCAGGCATCAACAAGGCTTGAGCATCGGCGTCGAGGTTCTCGACTTCCTCGATCACGAACTCCGGGCCGGTCTGCACGACTTTCTTCACGGTGCAACGGTCAATGGAGCGCAGGATGCCTTGGCGATCCTTGGCGGAGATGTCCGCTGGCAGCTCGACCTGAATCTTGAAGATCTGGTTGTAGCGGTTTTCCGGATCGACAATGTTGTTCTGCGAAAGGCGAATGTTTTCGGTCGGGATGTTGCGGGTTTCGCAGTACAGCTTCACAAAGTAAGCCGCGCACAAGGCCGACGACGCCAGGAAGTAGTCGAACGGCCCCGGTGCCGAGCCATCGCCCTTGTAGCGGATAGGCTGATCGGCGATCACCGTGAAGTCGTCGAACTTGGCTTCAAGTCGAAGGTTGTCGAGAAAGTTGACCTTGATTTCCATGCGGGTTTACCAGAGAGCAAAAACGAATTGGCCGCCATTATCCGGGTTTTCCGGCTGATGTCCTGTGCTTTTGCGTAATGCCCGCTGGGCGGGGTTTGCCAGCCGAACGACAAAAATGCCGCGAGCAGTGAATTATTTCGTGTCTTCTTGTATCTGAACGGAAAGAGCCCATGCCACCAAAACAGTGGCATCGAATCCGATCAGCTATGAGTAACCCGCATGAAATCTCGCAAGAACAGCGTCAACCCCATTGGATTGAAGGACATAACCATTGTCGACGACGCCAAGATGCGCAAGGCGATTACCGCCGCCGCACTGGGCAATGCCATGGAATGGTTCGACTTTGGCGTCTACGGTTTTGTCGCCTACGCGCTCGGCAAGATTTTCTTCCCCGGTGCCGATCCCAGCGTGCAAATGATTGCGGCACTGGCGACCTTCTCCGTGCCATTCCTGATTCGTCCGCTGGGTGGATTGTTTTTCGGTGCACTGGGCGATAAGTACGGGCGGCAGAAAGTCCTCGCCGCGACCATCGTGATCATGTCGCTCAGCACCTTCGCCATCGGCCTGATCCCCTCCTACGACTCGATTGGCATCTGGGCGCCGATCCTGTTGTTGTTGGCGAAAATGGCCCAGGGCTTCTCGGTCGGTGGCGAATACACCGGCGCTTCAATCTTCGTCGCCGAATATGCGCCTGACCGCAAACGCGGCTTCTTGGGGAGTTGGCTGGATTTCGGCTCGATTGCCGGTTTCGTTCTCGGTGCCGGTGTAGTGGTGATGATTTCCAGCATCATCGGTGAAGAAAAATTCCTCGAATGGGGCTGGCGCCTGCCGTTCTTCCTTGCCCTGCCGCTGGGCATGATCGGCCTCTACCTGCGTCACGCACTTGAAGAAACCCCGGCGTTTCAACAGCACGTCGAAAAACTCGAACAAGGCGACCGTGAAGGTCTCGCCGCTGGCCCGAAAGTGTCGTTCAAGGAAGTCGCGACCAAACACTGGCGCAGCCTGATGACCTGCGTCGGCGTGGTGGCGGTGACCAACGTCACCTATTACATGCTGCTCACTTACATGCCGAGCTACCTGTCACATAACCTGCATTACAGCGAAAACCGCGGCGTGCTAATCATCATCGCGATCATGGTCGGCATGCTGTTCGTGCAGCCGATGATCGGTTTTATCAGCGACAAGGTTGGACGGAAGCCCTTCATTATCATCGGCAGCATCGGCCTGTTCCTGTTCTCGATTCCAGCGTTCATGCTGATCAACAGCGGCAAGATCGGGCTGATTTTCTCCGGGTTGCTGATCATCGCGGTGCTGCTGAACTTCTTTATCGGTGTGATGGCTTCGACGCTGCCGGCGATGTTCCCTACGCACATTCGATACAGCGCACTCGCCGCGTCTTTCAACATCTCGGTGCTGATCGCCGGCCTGACACCAACTGCCGTGGCCTGGCTGGTGGAAAGCACCAACGACCTGTACATGCCGGCGTATTACCTGATGGTGATTGCCGTGGTGGGTCTGATCACTGGCGTGACCATGAAAGAGACTGCCAATAAACCACTGCGTGGCGCGGCGCCGGCGGCTTCTGACCTGGCGGAAGCCAAAGAATTGCTGCAAGAACATCACGACAATATCGAGCAGAAGATCGAAGACATCGACAAGGAAATCGCTGAACTCGAAGCCAAACGCCAGAACCTGGTGCAACAGCATCCACGGATCAACTGACAGCTGATTCGCAGCAGCCCTGCGCGGGGCTGCTGCGGTTTACAGCGTAAAGCCGTCGCTGATCATCTTCGCCAGCACCTGCCCCGCCTCGCTCAATTCCCCCGGTGCCTGTATCAACCGCAGTTCATGCGCGGGCAACTCGGGAAAGCCGTCATCGGCGCCCAATATCCTCATAAAGGGACGCACTTGAGCACGGTCGACAATGCCGATGGCCAATCCGGCGCCGATGGCCGTTTCCAGTGCTGAGGCCCCTGCGCTGGTGATCACCGCCCGCCAGCGTCGACCCTGCTCACTCAGCGCATCCACCGCCACGGTTCGATACGGGCAACCCTTGCCGTGCAGGGCCAGCGGCACCGGTTTGCCGATGTCTGGCATGTAGTTGTGCGCGGCGACCCACACCGGTTGGGTGAACCCGAGCAGATTGATGCAACGCGGCGATGGCGGCGCATCGGCTGGCATCACCAACAGCGCCATGTCCAGTTGTCCACGTTCAAGCCGTGCGCTCAATCGGCCACTCGCGGCGGTTTCGACTTCGAGTTCGATGTGCGGAAAGTCCGCAGATAAATGCGGCAGCGTGCAGCCCAGCACCGCGCCCGCGTACTCCTCGGAAATCCCCAATCTGATCCGCCCGCTGGCCAACGGCGAGCTGAAGCTCGACAGCATTTGGTCGTGATAACGCAGCAGCTCAGCGCTTTGTAACGCGAAGCGCCGGCCCAGTGGCGTGAGGGTCACGGTCTGGTTGTCACGTTCCAGCAAACGCCCGCCCGCCAAAGCCTCGAGACGGCGCACATGCAGGCTGATCGCCGACGGACTTTTGTTGAGAAAACTCGCCGCCGCGAGAAATTGTCCGAAGCGCACAATCGCCTGAAAGGTACGCAGCAGTTCGATATCAAGGGTTTCGGCCATGGTTGAGAAATCCTGCATCAGTGGTGCGAATCGTATCGTTTGAATGCATCAGACTTTGATTCATATCATCGAACTCAGTCCTTTGTCAGGTGCCATTCGATGAACGTCACGCAGACTCGCCTATCACTGTTGACCAGCGGATTGTTGCTGATGGCGATGGTCGTCAGCTGGAGTTCCGGTTTCATTGGCTATCGCTACGTGGCGGATCAGGGCAGCGTTTATCTGGCTTCGTTGTGGCGTTTCATTCTGGCGGCAGCGCTGTTACTGCCGTTTGCCTGGAATGGTTTGCGCCAGTTGCGCGGTCGGGATGTCGCGCATCAAGCGCTGCTGGGATTGTTCGCGATTGGCGGTTACATCGGGCCGATTGCCGGCTCGATTCAACTGGGTATTGCGCCGGGCACAGCGTCACTCTTTGCCAACCTGTTGCCGCTAACGATTGTGGTACTCGCCGGCAGCGTGCCCGGGCAACGTACACGGGGCTGGCAATGGCTGGGATTGGCGTTGTGTCTGGGCGGGATGCTGATCGCCAGCGCGGCCAGCGTCGAATGGGCGTCCGCTGGCCTCTGGGTTTACAGCTTGCCGTTGTTTGCCGTGCTGTCATTGGCGGCGGCCACGTTGTACGAAAAGGCGCGGCCCGGTGCCTCGATGCCCGCTGCGACAGCGCTGTTGATTCAGGTTTGTGCGGTGATTCCGCTGTTCGCCGTGCTGGCGGCTGTTGAAGGGCAGATGCGCCCGCCGAGCAGTGCCGGTTTTGTTGGCGGTGTGCTGTGGCTAGTGGTCTTCGCGACCTTCGGTGGTTATGGATTCTATTGGCTGTGTCTGCAACGGTTCAGCATTCAGCACATTAGCGGCGCATTGTTCCTGACGCCGCCAGTGACGCTGTTGTGGGCGTGGTTGCAGTTTGGTGATCCGCTGAGCGTCAGCGCCATTGTTGGTGTCGGCTTGACGCTATTGGGGTTGCCATTGCTCACACGCAAAGCAGCTTCAACCAGAACCAACGGCGCAGATTTTCACGAAAAAGATCTTTTGAGCAAACGCCCTTCTGTGGTGTCCTGTTCAACAGGAACCCGAGAATTTCGATAACGGTTCAAGCACTCTCGACACATTAACGATGAGGTCCGTTTCATGAGCAAAGCGTCCTACGTCCCTCCGAAAGTCTGGAAAAACACCGCGCCATCCGGCGGTCAGTTCGCCAGCATCAACCGCCCGACTGCCGGGCCGACTCATGACAAGACACTGCCAGTCGGCAAGCATCCGCTGCAGCTGTATTCGCTGGCCACGCCCAATGGCGTCAAAGTCACCATTCTGCTGGAAGAGTTGCTGGCGCTGGGGCATTCGGCTGCCGAGTACGATGCATGGCTGATCCGCATCAACGAGGGCGATCAGTTCTCCAGCGGTTTCGTCGAGATCAATCCGAACTCGAAGATTCCGGCGTTGCTCGACCACAGCGCAGAGCCGCCGATTCGGGTGTTCGAATCAGGTTCGATCCTGCTGTATCTGGCGGAAAAGTTCGGCGCATTCCTGCCCAAGGATTTGGCAGGACGCACGGAAACGTTGAACTGGCTGTTCTGGCAAATGGGCGCAGCGCCTTATCTGGGCGGTGGCTTCGGACATTTCTACGCCTATGCACCGGAGAAGCTCGAATACCCGATCAACCGCTTCACCATGGAAGCCAAGCGCCAACTCGACGTGCTAGATCGACGCCTCGGCGAAAGCCGTTATCTGGCCGGCGACAGCTATACCATCGCCGACATCGCAGTCTGGCCATGGTACGGGCAACTGGTGCGCAACAATGTTTACTCGGCAGCGGAGTTCCTAGATGCCGGGCAATACAAGCACCTGCAACGCTGGGCAGAGGACATCGCCAATCGTCCTGCGGTGATTCGTGGCCTGCGGGTCAATCGCACGTGGGGCGATGAAGCGAGCCAGGTTGCCGAGCGGCACGACGCAGCAGACCTGGCTTAAGAAGCGCGGCCGCCCGGAAATCAATTTCGAGCGGCTGCATCATTCCGATTGGACTTTTTCGCATCATCAGGCGTCGTACCTTGAGACTGCAACGTGGTTTCCCGAAACCCGGATAGCCGGCCTCGGCCAAGGACTGATGATGACTTTTCTGATTTTTCTTCTCGCTTGCGGCGCCGCCGCAACCACCGGCGTTATTTTCAAACCCGGTGATTGGTACCAATCCCTCAACAAACCGAACTTCACCCCGCCCAACTGGGCGTTCCCGGTCGCGTGGACGACTATCTACCTGCTGCTTGCCTGGGCCGGGTATCGCTTGACCTTATTGCCCGGCAGCGAAATGCTGCTGGCATTGTGGGCGGCGCAGATTGCGCTCAACACATTGTGGACACCGGTATTTTTTGGCGCACATCGTTTGTTCGCCAGTATGGTAATCCTCGCGTTGCTCTGGCTGGTTGTCGCGGTGATGGTGGTCATGGCCTTGCGTCTTGATGTGCTGACCGGGTTTATTCTGCTGCCGTATCTTCTGTGGCTGTCTGTCGCCGCCGCGCTGAATTTTTCAATCCTGCGCAATAACCGCTGATCTTCAACAGCCTGCCGGACATGAGAGTAAGTATTGGAAACCAACAAGCTTGAGTTTTCCGAGCCAGAACTGGAAGAAATGCGCCGCTTCAACAAGAAGCTGGCGTGGCTGCCGCGTTTTCGTATCCGCAATCGCATCACGCCCCGTTTGATCCAGGCCTTGTTGCGCACCAGTCAGATTGTCGGTGCCAAAAGACTGCTCAAGCATGGGCTTGAGGCTGAAAGCACGGTTGTCAGCGCAGATGGTTTTTCGGTGCCCGTGCGGATCATCCGACCACAAGGAAAACCCGCAGGCGTTGTGCTTGATTTCCACGGCGGTGGCTGGGTGATCGGCAATGCGCAGATGGACGACGACCTTAATGCGGCCATGGTCAACACGTGCAATGTAGCGGTGGTTTCGGTCGATTATCGGCTGGCCGTCAATACGCCGGTTGAAGGTCTGATGGAAGATTGCCTATGCGCCGCTCGCTGGCTGTTGGGTTGCGAAGAGTTTGCGGACTTGCCGGTTATCGTCGTGGGTGAATCTGCCGGAGGGCATCTTGCGGCGGCGACCTTATTGGCGCTGAAACACTGGCCCGATTTGCTGCAACGGGTAAGCGGTACGGTCTTGTATTACGGCGTCTATGACTTGACGGGAACTGCGAGCGTGCGTGCAGCGACGTCTGAAACTCTACTATTGGACGGCCCCGGTATGGTTGAGGCGTTTCGCCTGTTGACGCCGAACATGGGCGATCAACAACGCCAGCAAGCACCGTTATCACCGCTCTATGGCGACTTTAGCGGCTTGCCGCCTGCGTTGTTGTTTGCCGGGGAGCTGGACCCGTTGCGAGACGACACGCTAGACATCGCCAGGCGCTGGGCAGAATCTGCAGCGGTTGAGGTGCACCTTCTGCCCTGCTCTGCGCACGGGTTCATTCATTTTCCGACCGCTATGGCGGACCATGTTCTGGCGTACAGCCGAGCGTGGATTTCGAAACGGATTACGGGGTAAATCTGCCTTTACTGAGGATCGAACCAATCAGTCTTTGCCATCTGAATGTTGCGCAAGCTCAAAGTCTCCAGGTGAGATGCGTAGAGCGGTTCCGAGAAATAACTGATCAGAACTGAGCGCCGACGCGAGCCGACCAGATTCAAACTACCCGCATGCACCAGATCGACATCGAACACCAGAATGTCACCGGCGTGGCCTGAAAGCTGAACGACTCGGGACTCGTCACTGAAGTCGGATGCTGGCTCTCGGTGACTACCGGGGACAATGCGAGTCGCGCCATTCTCGGGTCCGTAATCGTCGAAAAAAGCCAGGGCATTAACGATGTCGCCGGGCCGTTGCGCCGACAGGTCACGATGCAATTGTTGATAACCGCCACCTTTAAGCGGTTCGCGCCCCTCCACTTGCGATAGAAAAAATCGCTCCCCGATCAACTCGCCCACCACCGCCAGCATCTTCGGCAGACGACATACAGCCCTGACCGTTGAATCACTGTCCAACTGCGAATGACGCCAGTCCATGCCCCGTGGCACCGGCCATTGATCCGACGGTATTACGCCGACCTCAAACGCGGTGCGAAGCTCATCCAGCCAATCAGCCGGAATCGCTCGACGCAGCAATGCGTATCCATTTCGATGGAGTTGTTCGCAGTCATCCATTGCTTTCCTCAAGTTCCTTGCGACCAAACACCCAGCGTAGCTGTTGGAAAACCAATAGCGATCAGGGAGCGATGAACCAATGCAGAATTTCCGGCTTGCACAATACATATGGATAACCGTATATTCGGATTTCCATATGTAAGGTATTCGACATGATCACTCCCCCCGAAGTTTTCAAAAGCCTGGCCGACGAAACCCGCACTCGCGCTACGTTGCTGATCGCCGATCAAGGCGAACTGTGTGTCTGCGAGCTGATGTGTGCGCTCGAAGACAGCCAGCCGAAAATCAGCCGACACCTCGCCCAGTTGCGCAGCAGCGGTCTGTTACTGGATCGCCGTCATGGCCAGTGGGTTTATTACCGTCTCAACCCTGATCTGCCCGACTGGGTTCACGAAATCCTGCAAGTGACGTCGAAGGCCAACGTCGATTGGCTCAAGGACAACGCCGCTCGCCTGCAGAACATGGATGGTCGCCCTGTCCGCGAAGCCGCCTGCTGCTGAACCCTGATTGAGTGAGTCCTCATGCTTGTCGCTGTTGCTGTTTTCATCTTCACCCTCATTCTTGTCATCTGGCAGCCCAAAGGCCTTGGCGTCGGTTGGAGCGCCACGCTCGGCGCACTGATTGCGCTGGCAGTCGGTGCCGTTTCGCTGCAAGACATCCCCACGGTATGGGCCATCGTCTGGAACGCGACCGCCACCTTCATCGCGGTGATCATTATCAGTTTGCTGCTGGATGAAGCCGGATTCTTCGAATGGGCCGCCCTGCATGTGGCGCGTTGGGCCAAGGGTAGTGGCTATAGATTATTCGCGTTTTGCGTATTGCTCGGGGCAGCGGTTTCTGCGGTGTTTGCCAATGACGGCGCGGCGTTGATCCTCACGCCTATCGTCATGTCCATGCTGCTGGCGCTGCGTTTTTCACCCGCTGCCACGCTGGCCTTTGTCATGGCCGCCGGGTTCATCGCTGACACCGCGAGCCTGCCGCTGGTGGTATCCAATCTGGTGAATATCGTGTCCGCCGACTACTTCGCACTGGGTTTCAGCGAGTACGCATCGGTAATGGTGCCGGTAGGTCTGGTCAGCGTGGCCGCGACTTTGCTGGTGTTGTTTCTGTATTTCCGACGGGACCTGCCGCAACGCTACGCGCTGGATGCGCTGCAAGAGCCCAAAGCGGCGATTCGTGACCGCGCCACCTTTATCGTCGGTGGCTGGACGTTGCTGATATTGCTGGTGGGCTTGTTCGCATTGGAGCCGCTGGGCATTCCCGTCAGTGCAGTGGCGGCAGTTTGCGCGGCCATCCTGTTTGCCGTCGCCGCCAGGGGCCAGAAGATTTCGACTCGACGGGTGCTGCGTGAAGCGCCGTGGCAGATCGTGGTGTTCTCGCTCGGCATGTACCTGGTGGTGTATGGCTTGAAGAACGCCGGTTTGACCGATTGGCTCGCCGGGGTACTCAATCACTTGGCCGAACAAGGGCTCTGGACCGCCACCCTCGGCACCGGCCTGCTATCGGCGTTGCTGTCATCGGTGATGAACAACATGCCCAGCGTGCTGATCGGCGCACTGTCGATTCAGGCCAGCGATGCGCAAGGCCTGGTTCGCGAAGCGATGATCTACGCCAACATCATCGGCTGCGACCTCGGCCCGAAAATCACCCCCATCGGCAGCCTCGCCACGCTGCTCTGGCTGCATGTGCTGGAGCGCAAAGGCATGCGCATCACCTGGGGTTATTACTTCAAGGTCGGCGCCCTGCTGACTCTCCCGGTTCTATTGATCACCCTCTCGGCGCTGGCCCTGCGCCTGAGCCTTTGATGTCCGCCCGATGCGGAAGGAGCAATTGATGCGAGTTCTGTTCATGTGCACGGCCAACAGTTGCCGCAGCATCCTTTCAGAAGCCCTGTTCAATCACTTGGCACCACAGGGTTTCGAAGCCGTCAGCTCTGGCAGCTTTCCCAAAGGACAGGTGTTGCCGCGCAGTCTGAGCACATTGCAGCAGGCCGGAATTTCGATTGACGGTTTGTACAGCAAAGGCAACGACGCCTTCGAAGGCAATCCGCCCGACATCGTGATCACCGTCTGCGACAAGGCTGCCGGTGAAATCTGCCCGGTGTATTTCGGCCCGGCATTGAAATCCCATTGGGGCCTGGAAGATCCGTCCGACGTGAGCGGTGACGAAGCGGCAATTGACGCGGCCTTCCACTCGACATTGGCGACTATCGAACAACGCTGCAAAGCCTTCCTCGCCCTGCCCTTTGCCCGACTCAGCCGTGATCAGCTCAAGCGCGAGCTTGATCGAATTGGCACTCTCTAATCGAAGGAGGACTTATGTCCGAACACCTGCCCAACCTTGACCCAAGCCTGTTTGAAGACATCCGCACGTCGAATCCGGGGGAGCACAAACCGCGCATCCTGTTGTTGTACGGATCAACCCGCGAACGCTCCTTCAGCCGTCTGCTGGTGGAGGAAGCCGCACGCCTGCTGGAACACTTCGGGGCTGAGGTGCGCATCTTCAATCCATCGGGTTTGCCGTTGCCGGACGATGTACCGGTCGAACATCCCAAGGTTCAGGAACTGCGCGATCTGGTGCTGTGGTCGGAAGGTCAGGTCTGGTGTTCGCCGGAACGCCATGGCGCGATGTCTGCCGTGTTCAAGGCGCAGATCGACTGGATTCCCCTGGAGCTTGGTGCGGTTCGCCCGACTCAGGGCAAAACCCTGGCGGTGATGCAGGTCTGCGGCGGCTCGCAGTCTTTCAACGTGGTCAATCAACTGCGGGTATTGGGGCGATGGATGCGTATGTTCACCATCCCCAATCAGTCCTCGGTGCCTAAGGCCTACATGGAATTCGACGATGCAGGCCGGATGAAACCGTCACCGTTCTACGACCGCGTTGTCGATGTAATGGAGGAACTGGTGAAGTTCACGGTATTGCTGCGTGACCGCCAGGAGTTTCTGGTGGACCGCTATTCGGAGCGCAAGGAAACTGCCGAGCAATTGATGAGTCGGGTGAATCAGCGCAAAATTTGAGCTCGGCATGTCGGTTGAAATCAACGATAGGAGAACCAGGACGGTGACCTCACGTAAATTGCCTGGACAAGACAGCGTACGTTTGTCCATGCTAAGTTTTTCCAAATCAATCAGTTAAAAAGAATCAAAACCATATGCTGACCTTTCACAAAGGAGAGATCCAAGGTTTGAAGGTCAAACCGCGTTTGCCGTACTCTCAATTGCAAATTCATTGCGAATTTAGAGGGTAAACCCGGTGGCGATCAACCATTGCGACAACGATTTGAGAGCCGACTTCGTAGAGGCGCTGCAGGAAATCTCGACGCTGATGTTTCTGGCATACGAACAACCTGGCCCGCAAACGGAGGACTATGCGCTAGCGCAGGCTGGCTTGGAGAATGGGCGTGAGATTGTTCTGGATTATGTAGATCACAACGAAGCTGAAGTAGCGTTCGAACACCTGCTATACATGGTGAACGACGCACCTCTGGTTGTTTCTGCGGAATGCGAAATGATTTTAGCTCGAATCGCAAAGACCTTGCAGATGCCAATTAGTGGCGCAATAGCCGCTGCCACTGGTGATGGCAACGTTGAGCAGGTGAAGTTACCTGACCGGCAATTATTGCGGACCTCCTTGCGTAGCTACGGCTCGGATCGAAACGGCAAAATAGCGGCATGGTTCGTGACGATGGTCATCGCGCTTGTATCGGCTGTTTATGCCTATAAGACATACAAGTTAACCCGTGATGGCAGCGACCCTGTCGCACAGACATGTGCAGCCGTAGTGGATGCACGATCTTCGTTTCTTGAGGTAGGTGCCGAAGCGATGAGCCGCACGGAGCCCGGAAGATCCAAGTCCAGGGATCAGCTGGAGCACGATTTGAGAAAACTCACTGAGTTCGCGAATCGTAGCGATGATCCGCAGATCAAGATGGCTGCTACAAACATTCGGATCTCGCTCGCAAGAGGGCTTAACCTCACCCCGGAGAACCCTGGGGATGACACTTGGAAGATGAAACTGTGCCTTATCGATAAATTTTTCGATGAGTCAGAGCTGATCGCCAGCAAATGCCGGGCGGAAGGTTTTCCTGCCACACCGAAACCCCAAGAGGGGGTCGATCTCGGCGCTATTCAATCGGTCTGTGAAAGTTTTTTTTCGAGCAAAATGTAATCGCCGAACTCACCTGTGCGCTCGCACAAGACACCCGGACTCGGAGCTTACGGTTTCAGCAGTGAAACGTCGCATTAACTCTGCTCCAATCGGCGCGCACGATAGCGCAACACCAATACCTCCAGGCTCCCTGAGCCCAGAACAATGGCCAGCAAAACCAGCAAAATCAGCCCCCAATCAGCGGTGCTTGGGTATTGGCGAAGGATCACCATCGAACTGAAAATGCCAAACACCGGAATCATTAGCGACAACGGTGCTACCCGCGAAATCGGGTATTCACGCAACAGCAGATTCCACCCCCAGTAGCTGAAGTGCGTGGCTGCGTAGACCTGGAAGGCGAGCGACAACAACGTCATCGCATTCAACTGCGAAGGCAGCGCGATGAAGGGGGCCGAGCCATGCATGCCCCACGTCAGCAACAGGAGCGGAATCGGAGGAAACAAGCTGGCCCACACCACAAAGGCGAAGATCTCACGCACCTTCGAAACTTTGATAATCACATTGCCGATGCTCCATGCCATTGCGCTGCCGATGACGAGCAATAAACCCGCCCTCGACGCATTGCCGGAGCTGCTCAGGACAAACCCCACCAGCCCCACGGCGGCCAGCAAGCTTGCAATCCATTGAGCCCGCCCCAGACGCTCGCCGAAGAAAAGCACACCCCAACCCAGCGTAAAAAATGCACTGCACTGGATCAGCAACGACGCCGTGCCCGGTGGCACTCCCCAGGCGATGCCCTGATTGATCAACGCCCACATGGCAACGCCAAAAATCAGCCCGTAGGCGGCCAGCCAGCGAAAAGCTACGCGTGGACGCTCGACGAAAAACACCCAGGGCAACGCCGCCAGCGCGAAACGCAATGCGGTCAACAACAGTGGATCGATGTCGGCGAGACCTAACTTGGTCACAGGGAAGTTCAATCCCCAGACAGCCGTCACCAGCACCGCGAGTAATAGATGTTTCTTCTGCATGCTCAGTCGTTCCCTCGCGCCGAGCCCAAATGCTCAAGCGTGAGGAAATATGCAATCAATCGCGATGGCCTGCTTTCAGTCACGGGCCAACTTTCATTAGAATCGGGCCATGCGAGAAATAAGCCTGCCACCCTACCAGAACACACCCCGCGACGCGGTCGTGACCACCATCGATTACGCGGACGGAACACTGTTTCCGCTGCATGACCATCCGCGAGGTCAGTTCGCTTATGCCGCCAGTGGGGTCATCACGGTGTTCACCGAGGCTGGCAATTGGGTCGTTCCACCTCAACGCGGCATATGGGTGCCGGCGCAACTGCCCCATTCGATGCAGATGCGCGGCGCGGTGACGTTGCACAACACCTATATCCGCAAACAGGCTGCCCGACGGCTCGGGCTGCCGGGGCAATGTCAGGTACTTGAAGTGTCACCGCTGTTGCGGCATTTGCTGCTCAAAGCCATCGACGTACCCACGCGATATTCCAGCCAGGGACGTGACGGCCATCTGATGGGGTTGTTGCTGCACGAGATTGCCGGCATGCCCGCGCTATCGCTGAATGCCCCATTGCCGGCAGAACCACGATTGGCGAAGGTGTGCTGCGATTTTTTGACCCAGCCTTCACTGGAAGTGGGTATCGACGAAATGGCTGTACGTGCAGGAATGAGTCGCCGTAGCTTTACCCGATATTTTCGATTGCATACCGGGGTCAGCTACATCGAATGGCGACAGCAAGCCTGTCTGCTTGAGGCGATTGTTCTGCTGGGCAAAGGTCAGTCGGTCACGCAGGTGGCGATGTCATTGGGTTACAGCAGTTCCAGCGCGTTCACCACGGTTTTCAAACAACGGCTGGGAGAAGTGCCCAGCCGCTACTTCGCAGAACAGCTGGTTTAGAGCGTCCGACGATCAAGCCGTCTGCCGGCGCATCGTCAAAATAGCCGCGCCGAAACCAATAAACGTCGTCCCCACTACCCGGCTCACCCAACGCGACAGCGACGGGCGAGTCAGCACGCCTTTAGCCCGCGAAGCCAGCGCCGCGTACAGCGTCAGCGACGACACCGACAACGCACAGAAGATCGAAGTCAGAATCAGAAATTGCGGCAGCAGCGCGCCGCTCTGATCGATGAACTGCGGAAACAATGCGGTGAAAAACATCGTCGCCTTGGGGTTGGTCACCGCCGTCAGAAACGCCGATTTGTAGAGCTTGCTGCGAGTGGGCCGGATCTTCTTCGAGCCGTCCTCAATGCCTTCAGCGAGCATCGGGCCTTTCTTGAACAACTGCTTCACGCCGAGATAGAACAGGTAACCGGCGCCGATGATTTTCACCGCGTTGAAAAGCAATTCAGAACTGGCCAGCAACGCGCCGAGCCCGAGCATGGCGGCGGCCGACAGGCAGAACAGACCGCTGGCATTGCCCAATGAAGACCACACCGCGCTGCGCTGTCCGTGGGCCAGGCTGTTGTTGATCGCCATTAAAGTCGCAGGGCCGGGGCTGGCGATGGCAATCGCGGCGACCAGGGTGAAAGCCAGAATCGAGTGAGAATCCATTTTCAGTGCTCGTGCAGGTGAGGTGCTGCATGTTACCCCAGAGCGTGTAACAACTGGCTAGGGCGCTCGCAATCAGCACTCATTCAGGCCTCCAAAAATCATTCCCTTGCATCAAGGCACTCACCCAATCGGTGAACGCCCTGACGCGAGCGGACAAATGCCTTGTATACGGATAGACCAATGAAAGGACAATTGGCTCTAATCGCCAATCTGGTAAAACCTCGGTCAATAGACCCTGATCAATAAGCGGTTGAGCTTCCGCACGCGGTACGAACGCGATTCCAAGTCCCGCAACCGTAGCCGCGGTATGGGCACCCCCATTGTTAAAGTACATCGATACCGGCACATCCAGGCTGAATGATTCTTTGCCCCGAAACATCTTCGGCAGGAACCGTCGATTGTTGCCCGGGAATTTGTAGCCCAGATTACGATGCTGGAATAAATCTTCGGGCGATGAAAGTTTTGCTGCGTCTATTAGATAGTCAGGAGAAGCACAGAGTGTCAGTTGAACTTGTCCGATAATCTTGCAAACCAGGTTTGGGTCCGATACAACACCGCCTCTGATCGAACAATCAATCCCTTCCTCTACTAAATCCACTACTCGATCGCTACAACCTATATCCAGATGTATGTTGGGGTAGTTCGCGGTAAATTCGCGAAGTGCCGGGACGACTAACAGCAAGCCAACTGCCGCCGGCATTTCAATGCGTACACGTCCATGCGCGGCACTGCGGCTCAACGAGACGGAAGCTTCAAGATCGTCAACATCTTCCAGGACGGTTCTGGCACGCAAATAGTATGCGGCCCCCTCGTTTGTGGGGGACACCTTCCTGGTGGTGCGGTGCAATAGCTTGATGCCCAGTAACAATTCCAACGCCTGGATTTGTCCCGAAACGGTGGTTTTTGCAAGGCCCAACGACTCAGCGGCTCCACCGAAGCTTCCTACTTCGACGATTCTGCAAAACGCTCGCATTGCTTCCAGTCGATCCAAAGCCATTGTCCGAGATCTCGTAAGATTAATCCGATTTTGGCCAGATTATCTTTTGTTTTCGCTCAAGTAAACTGATCCCAATCGGCAGGCTGACCTTACAGCGCAGACCTGTACGTCAATTAGCCACGCTCCATGCAGTCTGGAAAAGTTTATGAACAACGTTCTGAAAGTATTTGCCATTGCGTCTCTGGCAGTAGTCCCTGTCGCCGGTTTTGCTGCTGATGGTGCGGAAGCGCTTCAACGGCATCACGAGCGTAACAAACAGCGGTTTCATTATTCTGAAATGCGCATACAGAACCAGACATCTATTGAAAAAGACAAGTCCGATAATCCTCGACCGGAGAACAAATCTCCAGGCGAGGTAGAGAAAGTTGATGCGCACAATGAACTTTCTTCAACGCAAGACGACGGCAAGAAGAAATAAAAGTAGAAGGATTAAATAGGTACGCATTTTAAATCCGGGCTTCTGTTAGAAGCTACGCACCTGAACCCAGTGGAATAATTTATCAGGAAACTTATGAGTAATCAGGGTCGAAAGGCACTTATCGTTGTAACTCACCCCGTTCCCGGCTCCCTTAACCATGCTATTGCCGATGGCATCGGCAAGGACCTTAACGAGCGCGGTATAAAAGTAGAAATCGCGGACCTTCATGCAGAAGGCTTTTCGCCTGCAATGACTGCCGGGGATGTAATGCTTTACCGAGGGGCCGGTGAACTCGCACCAGAGATAGCGCGTGAGCAGGCGCGGGTTGATCAGGCTGACATGCTCGTGATCGTTTTTCCGGTTTATTGGTGGTCGGCTCCCTCGATGCTCAAGGGATGGTTCGAGCGCGTCTTTAACGGAGGTTGGGCTTATACCGTCGATGACAAAGGACGGATCAACGGCAATATGCGCGACATACCCGTCCTGCTCGTCGCAACTGGTGCAGGCAACGAAAGTGGCTATGAACGCCATGGCTATGCACAAGCGATTCAGACACAGATCGTGGAAGGGATCTTCGGATACAGCGGCATGAAGAATACGCAGGTCGCCTATTTCTTTGATGCGGACAACGCCACGACCGAGCGGATCGAGCAATTTGTGGAAGCGGCAACCCCACTGTTGGAAAAAGAGCAGCTCCTGTCCACTTATTGACGGTCAAACAGCCCCAAAAAGATGGCTCATCGTAAGGAACGTATTGTGGAAAGAGTATTGATCCTGGGCGCGACCGGCAATATCGGCGCCCTTGCAGCAAACCGCCTGATTCGTGAGAACGTAATTCTGCGCCTCGTATCCAGCCGAGAAAGCGGAGTGCATTCGCTCCGTGAGCGTTTCCCCACTGCCGAGGTCATGCAGGCGGATTGGTATGATCCCGTTAGCCTGAAGACCGCGATGCGGGACGTGGATCGGGTGTTCATCGTAACGCCAGACTTCGTGACGGATGAAACGGTAGTGACACCCAACATCATCGAGGCTGTTCGGGACGCGGGCAGCGTTGCGCAGATCGTGCGTTTGAGCGCGATGCCTCCCGGCCTGAAGGCGACCGACGTTTCGAAGGAAGTTCTGGCAACCCGGTGCGGTGCAGCCCAGCATATGGTTGCAAAGCCGCTTCTGGACGCGAGCGGACTGCCGATCACCTATCTTAATGTCGCCTGCTGGATCATGTTCAACTTGTCTTGGTACCTGTCGGAACCGGTCAAGACAAAACAGCAACTTCTCATGCCGGCTGTGACCGATGCACCTCGCCGCTGGGTATCCGAGGAAGATATCGCTGACGTTATCGTCAGGGTACTCACGGACAAACCGGAGATTCATGTCGGGCAAGATTACCTGATGACGGGAGCGGAGCAGTTCGACTACGAGGATGTCGCGCGTTTGCTCAGTGATGTGACCGGAAAGGCAATCACCTATGTCGACGATGATTCGATGTTAAGGACTTCGATGGGGGACCATTTCGACGCGGTGATGACCTACTATACCCACGAGTCCCGCGACTATGTGTCGGTACCGGCCAGTGACGCGAAGTTGAAGATTCTGGGGGTGCACCAGATGACGCTTCAGGAATACCTGACCAAGAATATCGCCATGTTTGTCTGACTCATTTGCGGCCCGTTTATTCCTGTTCTGAATTAGTATGTCGTGCAATTGAAAACCTGAACTTTGGACCCAAGCTCATGCCCGCTCCACGGATTCGCCCTACCCCCGCGCCCTTGCTCAAACCCGGCGAGACCGTGGTTCTGTTCGACGGTGTCTGCAAGCTGTGCAACGGCTGGGCGCGGTTCCTGATTCGTCATGACCGCGACCACCGAGTTCGGCTAGCGGCGGTGCAATCGCCCGAAGGCCAGGCATTGCTGGCGTGGGCGGGTTTGCCAGTGGATCAGTTCGACACCATGGCAGTGATCCGCGACCGTCATTTCTGGGTGCGCTCGGATGCGTTTTTCGAAGTCGCCGCGCAACTGCCTGCCCGTTGGCAGCCGGTCAGGCTAATGCGTGTTTTTCCACGGTGGCTGCGCGATTGGGCGTACGACCGTGTTGCGCTGAATCGTTATCGGATCTTCGGCAAGTACGACACTTGTCTGTTGCCTGATCCCGATCATGAACGGCGTTTTCTGAAAACGCCCGTATAAGCCCCGCTATTGTCCCCGCAACACCTTGCGCATGAACACCCGTGCAAAGCCATTCTCCGTGGCGCGATGGGTCTCGTGATAACCGAGTTTTTCGTAAATCGCGACGTTCTCGACCATCAACTCATGGGTGTAAAGCCGTATCGCCTCGCAATCGTTGCGGCGCGCATGCTCTTCACAGAACGCCATCAACTGCTTTCCGAAACCTTGCCCCTTATGCCGAGGCGACACCGCGACGTTGATCAGCAGCAGATCGCTGCCCTCCTCGCTCATCACCAGGACACCGGCGACGTCGGCGCCGTCCGTGAGCACAAAGGCATCGGTTTCCAGCACAACCTGCTGATAGTCATCGAGCATCGGCGCGGGTTTTCTGCCGATTCGCGGGATGTAGGGCGCGTAGGCTTCGGTGACCAGTGCGGCGATGGCGGTGGCATCTTCCGGCAGGGCTCGGCGGATTGCGTGCAATGTGTTCTCCAAAGCGGCGGTCTTTGATTTTTCTGAATGCGTCTACGCTCACTCAATCGCAACCTCAGCGTCAACCCGTCACGCCCACCACGCTCGGAGATACTGACATGAGCCGCCCGCTGCTGACCGCCCTCGCCCTACTCGCCGTGAGCCTGCAAGCTCAGGCGGACGTCACGCCGTATCCCGCGTCGTTCCGGGTGCAGGAAATCCCGGTCGAAGGCGCGACGATGCATGTTCGAATTGGCGGCAAAGGTCCAGCCGTGGTGCTGTTGCATGGCTTTGGCGATACCGGCGACATGTGGGCGCCGTTGGCCGCCGATCTGGCGCGCGATCACACCGTGGTGGTGCCGGATCTGCGCGGCATGGGTTTGTCCTCGATTCCGGACGGCGGCTACGACAAGAAGACCCAGGCCGGCGACATCCGCGCAGTGCTGAGCGCGCTGAAAATCGAACACTCGGTGGTCATCGGCCATGACATCGGCACCATGGTCGCGTTTGCCTATGCCGCGCGGTATCCGCAACTCACCGACCGTTTGGTGGTGATGGACGCCCCCGTCCCCGGCATCACACCGTGGAACGACATCGTTCGCTCGCCGATGCTCTGGCACTTCGACTTCGGCGGCCCGGACATGGAGCGCCTGGTGGCCGGACGCGAACGAATTTACCTCGACCGTTTCTGGAATGAATTCGCTGGCACTCCGGCGAAAATCGATGAAGGCACCCGCCAACACTACGCCGCACTCTATGCCCGGCCCGGCGCCATGCACGCCGCATTCGCGCAGTTTCGCAGCATTCGGCAGGACGCCCTCGACAACGCGCCCATCCTCGACAAGCGCTTGACCATGCCGGTGCTGGCGATTGGCGGTGAAAAGTCTTTCGGCAACAACGAAGCCATCGTGATGCGCAACGCCGCCGACAATGTCACCGAAGTGGTGATTCCGGCCGCCGGGCATTGGCTGATGGAGGAAGCGCCGGCGCCGACCATCAAGGCAGTTCGAGACTTTGTCGCGAAGTGAAGAACAGTCATTGCCTCAACCCGGCGCATACGTCAGGATTCCACCACTTTGATTGGGCGGGAGCACTTCCTCCCCAATCAAAATCTTTCACGCCGAGCAGAAAACATGAACCGTCAGAAAAAGTTGAAGCAGTTGTTCAAAGAAAAGGCCAAGAAGGCCAGCGCCAAACTGGCGCCGAAAAAGCCGAAATACATCAGCAAGGCTGAACGGGCGAAACTGGATGCTGAAGGCGTGCCGGAAGCGACCGAAACCACCGAGGCCTGATCGCCCTTTTCTCTCAGACGTTCTTACACGTCAGCCACGCGCCCCAGAAAAGACTGCTGAAAAACCGCGTCGCCTCGCCAAATCCCGCCTCATGCAACAACGCCTGAACCGCTGCCTCGGAATGCGGCGGATCAGCGCCCTGCAAAATCTTTCCCAGTCTGGCCTGCACTTCCTGCGCCGTCGCGCCCTGCTGTCGCCAGCGCTGCCCCCACGCTTGCAGCAATAACGGCTGACTGGCGTAGGCGTAATGATTGCTCGCCACAATCAGCGGCGCTCCCGGTTTCAGCCGCTCGTTCACGCAACGCAGCAGATCTTGCTTGGGCTGGTCGCCATGCAAATGATGGAGCACGCCGATCAAAGTTGCGGCATCGAATGACGCGTCAGCGGGCAAATCTTCGACGTGTCCGAGATGCATATCGATCCGGTGCATCAAACCGCTCGCGCTCAACCGCTGCACCGCCGCGCCCAGCATCGGCTCGGACGGGTCCACTGCGGTGAAATGCCAACTAGGCTCCAACGCAGCCATCGCAATGATCTCCTGCGCCGTACCACCGGCGCCCACCACCAACACTTTCGCCGGACGCGATTCGCCAAGCTGCGCCGCCAACATGCACGCGGCGAGATCGTGACAGGCGTCGTAACCGGCCAAAGCGATACGGCTTTGAGTGGCGTATTCGTTGGCGCGGGAGGTGTCGAATTTTGCTGCGGGGTTGTGGGACGGGGTTGAGGTCACGGCGATTCTCCTTGTCTTTCGAGCAAGCTACGCCGGGATTCGAGATATGAAAAATTCAATAATTTTATGCGCTGCATTCCTGTGGGGAATGGGGGTTTGCGGCGGATTCTTTGTTGGCGTTTAAGACCTTTGGAGCTGTCGTTTAATCGACACCCCGCGTTACGTCCAGAAGGCTACAACGCCTTGCGCCATTACCTACGACTAAGCCAGAATCCGCCGGCTTGTGCGCCTGGAGGGCCACCGGTAACTTGGTTCGGTCACTGATTCGCAGTGATCGGGTTTAGTAGCCCGTGGTGTTTTTCAGTTGTGCAAAGCGCTGTCAGTCAGATATTCCTGTCTGAACTTGATGGTGGCTGTGTGCAGGGCGCTTCGGCGCGCCGGTCAATGCTGAATACTCCCCGGTCTACTAACCTGCACACAGCTGCCACCCTTCTTTTAGTAGAGAAGGTGAAGCGGCTCTATTCAGGAGTTTTCAGCTTATGATCAAAGTGACACCCAACCCACCGGAAACCGATCCGGCCTCCCCGTACGAATCCCTCGATTCGAACAAACTCCACGATGCCGCCGAACGCGCTCTCGATCACTACCTCAAACCCGCCGCCGCAATCATGGCGACACCCTACCAACCCAGCAGCATGTTCCGGGTCAATCCTGACACCGACACCGAATCCCTCTTGGCCAACGCCTGCGAATCACTTGCCTCGGCAACCGTGATGCTCGGTGACGTCGCCGCACTGGTGGAAGGCCCGATGCGCAAGACGCTGTTGGGGATTGCGCAGGTGGTGATGCTTGGGGAGTTGGCGGTGAATCGGGCACTGGACAGGGTTGAGTTGGTGAAGTAATCCGGTAGTCCGTGGCGCGTGGATGCCCTTTCGTCGCGGACTATTAATGAGCGCTTTGAAGAAATTCCATTTTCGAGCCCTTTGGAATAAATGTTCAAAACCATCGGTGATAAAAAACCAGACTAAAATTTCAGAAGGCAGGCCGCGGCGTGGGCTGAAAGCTGCTTCTAGCTGATGTCAGTTTCCGACCCAAAGCAGTCTGTGACGACAGACAGCAATTGGCCGAATCAGACTAACTCAGACACCCAATTATGGATCCTGCGGTTAATATGCGACTTTGAATCCCAAGCAAGAAACCCAAAATTCAGGATGCTTCCAGTGCGGTGGTCCTTAACTCGGAATCCAGTTTTTCGCTAACGCTAAAGTGTGCAACACATCCGATTAAAGATCGCTTACTCAACGGCCTGCATTACTCCACACACTGTTTTGGCGTGATCTGTATCTGTTGAGACAGCTCGCCACTTGATCCATCAGTACGCCATTCAGGCTCTTTACGGCTACTTAACTCGATAGGGTAAGGCCCGGTCGGTGCCAACGCTGCCTGTACTCGGGTAATAAATGCGTCGTCACTTAGAGCGTAGAAAATCCACTCCCGTTGATGTACACCAGTGACCGTGCACACCCACTTCGCTGACCGGCTGTCTGTCACGGTCGATTGTATCAAGCCTTCCACTTCAGCCATCCGTGCGCGATCCCGAGGCGCCAGCAACGAGGTTGCTGTGGTGTGTTTCCAAGTGACTTTGACCTTGAAGGGCAACCCCTGCTTCTCGCTCGCGGATATCGAATGAACGATGCGGTAAATAGCGGGACTTGGCGAGTCAGGAAAGTCGGATAATTGAAAAGAGCTCTCGTCCGGTTCAGCGAGTTGTAGTGGCCGGTCATAGGCAGGCCGATCGCCGAGAAGGGCTTTAAGTGCCTCCGCTATGCGTTCCTTCCGATCTGCTACGCAACTATCGTAGTCGGTACTTTTGGCTGGACCTGCGTCCAGACATGGATCGCGTTCGACCGTTTTGGGGGGGGCATGGGAACATCCTGCGCTGAATACGCTTGCCAGCGTCAACAACAGAACGAGTGGCAATGCGGTTATTGGTCTTTCAGAAACGTTGGTGTTTGAGTGCTTCAAGTTGCCTTCCTTGGAGGGTGTGGCGGGTTCAAGAGGTCAGCAAAAACGAGGACATTGCGGATGAACCGAGCGATGGTCTTTTTGCGGAGATATATTACTACTAGAAACCGATGTCCGCTTTGGCGCAAATACCATCCCTCAATCACTCCAGAAAACTAGCTACGCAAGACTGATGCGTCCTTACGTTGCCCAAGCACAAAGCGTCCCCAAATTCGCGCCGAGACTGGCATCCCCGCATTCACGGCTTGGCATCGCAATCGGCCGCACGGTGTTGCGGACGGCCACTGCACCGGGGTTTAAAACCCTGTTCGGAAAAACCCTTTCTCCCAAGGCTGATGCGATTGAGCTACCGAGTTATTGAGCGAATCGGCCTAAAGAGGCCCTCGTAAACAGTGCACTTTAAAAAACAGGAAAAAATGTTCAGGGCAGAGCATATTTGGACGTTGCTGATCGCCCTATTTTCGAACAATCACTCAGGGAACAACCATGTCGATCTACGCAGTCACCATCCCCTCCTTCGCCCAGATGCTGCGATCCTTGTCAGCTCTTTTATCCAAAGGCGAAGCTTGCGCACTTGAACGCGGCTATGACCCGCAGGTTTTGCTCGAAGCACGCCTTGCGCCGGACATGCACACCCTCGCCCGGCAAGTTCAGCACACCTGTACTCAGGCGCTGGACGCGGTTCAGCGACTGACGCAACAACCGCTGATCCCCCTCACGCTTCCCGAGAACCTGACGGCGGCGAAGGCGTTGATCGAACGCACGCTGAAACTGCTTGCTGCGGTGGACCCTGCGCAGATTGATGCCGGCGCGGATCGGCAAATCGCTATCGATTTGCCCAATGGCATCGCCTTCGACATGACCGGCAGCGAGTACGCGTTGAATTGGGCCATGCCCCAGTTTTATTTCCATCTGATCACCGCGTACAACATCCTGCGCCACAACGGTGTGCCGCTGGGCAAGGCTGATTACGTGCAGCACATGTTCGCGTATCTGCGGAAGTAATTTCAGATGAAGCTCCGGGTCAATCGGCGTTGACCCGGAGCTCTCGCAGCAGAAATTCCAGCGACTCCACGGCGCCGTGATGACTGTTCGCCGAGCGCTGCGCATCCCATGACATCGCGTCATCCACGCAAAAATCGCCAACACACTCCATGCTCAAATCATCGTCGAGCAGTCCGAGCGGAATCCACACGTAAGGCGATTCACGAAGTGGATTGGGCACGGTCGACCCGCAATGTGCGCAGAAGTCGTTTCTATAGCCGCTGGGCTTGCGCCAACTGCTGATCGAGTCCTGCCCTGCTTCCCAGCGAAAGTCGCGAGCGTTGACCAGTGTGGCGAGGTTGTGGCCAACGCCGGTCTGCTTGCGGCAAAGGCTGCAGTGGCAGCGATAAAAGAAGCGCGGCTCAACGGTGAGCGAAAAGCGTACAGCGGCGCAAAGGCACTGCCCTGTTGTCATGGAACTCTCCTTGGGAAACGTAGCTGCAGCGCTTGCGCTTGCATGATGAAGTTTCTTATGGTCAAAGCCGCATCCTACTCAGGGCCGTTGCGAATGTAACCCTCACCAACCCACGCGGCGCCCGCATTCAACAGGAAACACCCAATGGAACTGAAGTTCAGTCACGTAGACGTACTGGTCAGCAACCTCGAAGAAGCCTGCGCGTATTACGCGAAGATTCTGAAAGCCAGAATCTCCAAAACGCTTATCTGGGATCGCGGTGGACTGCACGTACGCTTTGCGATTGCGTTGATTGGTCAGGAGCGTTTCATGTTGGTACAACCGCTGGCCGGGAACCTGAAAGACCTGTTGGACGCTCATGGTGAGGGGATGATTTATCGTCACTGCTACTCGACGCCGGACATCGAGATTGCCTATGCCGAATTGATCAGCGACGGAGTGCAGCCAGAAGACGAGAACGGCAAGCCATTGACCTTGGCAGACCTGCAATCTCCGTCAGGAAAACGCATCATCTGGTTGCCCAAGCGCTTCGGGCATTTCTCAATCGAGATCCTGGAAGACAAGGCGCTGGAGGTATTTGTCGACGAGGCGTTCGGTTGAGAGACGTTCTGGCCGCGAATGCGTCAAGCGCTCTCCCCACTTCAAAATAATGATCCAATTCGAGATATAAGCCATGGATGCTATTGCAGACTACTCAGACGAACATCATCGACGCTCTGTTGTGGAACTATGGGAAACCGTTTTTGGTTACGAAACCGCGCATAACGCTCCCGGTCTGGCTATCGACAAAAAACTCGCGGTTGCAGACGGACTGTTTTTTGTTGCTCTTGCTGGAGTTGAGGTTATCGGTACGGTTCTCGCGGGATACGACGGCCATCGTGGCTGGCTGTACTCGGTTGGAGTTCATCCCTCACATCGCAGAAATGGCTTGGGCGCAAAGCTTGTTCGTCATGCCGAGGACGCGTTGATTGAACGTGGGTGCATGAAAATCAACCTGCAAATCGTCAATACAAATGAAAGCGTGAAAACCTTCTACGAATCTCTGGGCTACTCGACCGAACCACGCATCAGCATGGGCAAAAAGATCGAATCGAACATCGGCTAGCGGATAGTTGCGAGGAATGTTGTCCATAGCGTTGCTGCGACGATCAATGCCCGCGCTCCTGATTGATCGGCAGCAACGTTTCATGACCAATCGCATTCGCCGCCGCCAACACCACACTGCGCAACCACTTCGACGCCTGCGAACGATGCTTGCGCGCATGCCATAACTGGTAATACCGCAACGGTTGCGCAGGCACCGGAAACGGCTCGATCCGCAGCGGCAACAGTTCGGTGTAGTGCTTGGCGAATGAGCGGGTGGTGGTGAACACCAGGTTCGATTTGACCAGCACATAAGGCGCGATGCAGAAGTACGGCAAGGTGGTTTTCACTCGCCTGACCAGGCCATTTCTTGCCAGTTCATCGCCGATGGTGCCCTGCCCCGAGGCGTGGTTGGTCATGACCGCCAGATGGTCCGCTTCCATGTAGGCGTCGCGGGTCAGGCAGCCTGGCTGGATGGGGTGTTCTTCGCGCAGCAGGCACACCAGATCGTCGTCGCACAATGACTGAAGATAGAGGTGCTCTGCCGGCGTTCGCCAGTTACCTATCACCAGATCGAGAAAGCCATCTTCCAGTCCTCGCGAGTAACCGCCCTCGGCCTGCAAGTGCTTGAGTTCCAGCGTGGCGTGCGGGGCTTGTGCGTAGAAAAGCTCGATGATCGCCGGGACAAAGAACACGCTCAGATAGTCCGGCGTGCTGATGCGAAAGGTTTGTTTGGTGGTGGCGGGATCGAACAGATCGACCGGGTGCAGTATCTGCTCGATACCGTTGAGTGCCTGCGAGACAGGTTCGATCAGTGTCAGCCCGTGGGTGGTCAGCACCATGCGGCTTCCGCTGCGGACCAGCAGTTGATCGCCAGTAAGCTCACGTAGCCGGCGCAAAGCAACACTGATTGCAGGCTGGGATTGCCCGAGCATTTCGGCGGTGCGTGAAACGCTGCATTCGGTCAGCAAGGTGTACAGCGTACGAATCAGTTGGGCATCGCAGTTGGGTAGAGAGTTGGACACAGCAGCCTCTTTTCTTATTGGGCAATTCCCTGTTGCCAACGATTTTGCGCGGAAAGCCTATCGCTATATAGATGACTATATAGCGATAAGCCCAAAACCGTCCATATCAGGACAAAGCAAGGTTATCAGTGGCTCGGCGCCCTCCTGCGCAAAACGCTTCAGCGCCAATCAGGCAGGGTTTTCAGCAGTTCAGCTTTCTCTTGGATAGCAGCGCCCATCAGCACGAAGCCACGCATCCGGTTTTGCTCATCGTGATAAGTGGATCGCACGTTGGCGATGCCCTTGTCGCAGTGCCCCGCCAGTTTGGTTGACCACAGCCCCTCGGCATCCATTGGCGAAGCCACGACCGTCGGCAAAACGCTGGTTTTGATCGTCACCGGCATCGCCGGATAGGCAACCGCCGTCGGCTGCCCCGCCAGCGTCTGAGCCAAGGCGCGAGCCTGGAGCATGATCGGCATCACGTACGGCAACACCAGATCGTGGACTTGCGCACAATCGCCCAAGGCATAAACATTGTTGGCGCTCGCCCGCAGCCAAGCGTCAGTGACGATGCCGTTGGACACCTTGATGCCAGCGGCACGCGCCAGTTCGACTCGCGGTTCCAGACCAATCGCACACAGCACATAGTCGACCTCAAGCACACGACCATCAGCCATTTGTAACTGGAAACCCGCGCCATGACGCTGGACTGCGACAGGCGCATTGCCCAGTTCCAGGCTCACGCCAATCGACTGCAACGCACTTGCCATCGCGTCTCCGGCCTCCGAAGGCAGTAGCCGACTCAGCGGCCAGGTGGCGCGATCAACCACGCACACGTCATGCCCGGCATGCCGCAGATCGTTGGCGAACTCGCAGCCGATCAGCCCGGCGCCGAGAATCGCTATGCGGCTATCAATGCCGATCTGCTGACGAAAGTGTCGGTAATCCTCCAGGTCGTTGACGGTGACGATGGCGTCGACCCCGTCACCTTGCAGCGCCGGTCGCCGCGCATCGGCTCCCAACGCCAACACCAGTGAGCTATAGCGCTGTGGCCGGCCATCGATGGTGATCGTTTGCGCTGCGGTGTCGATACGCTCAATCGAGGTGCGAGTCTTGATTTGCGCTTGCAGTTGCGCCGCCATCTGCTCGGCGCTGGACGTGACCAGTTGATCCGGCAGGCGCCCGGTCTGAAAGGCGTTGGACAGCGCCGGTTTCGAGTAAAACTCCCCGCCATCGCGGGTCACGATCAGGATCGGTGTCTCGGCGTTCAGTTTGCGCAGTTCGCGAGCCACGGTGTAACCGGCCAGACCCGAACCCAGAATAATCACCGGTTCAGGCTGCACAGGTGCCGGACGGTTTTCCTCTGCGCTCGCGGCGATTTTGATCATGTCGAAATCCGCTTTGCCAACCCCGCAATCCGGGCAGAACCAGTCTTGCGGCACGTCCTCCCAGCGTGTCCCGGCAACGATGCCATCCTCCGGAATTCCCGCCGCCTCATCGTAAATGAAGCCGCACACCAGACATTCCCACTTGTACATGTTCGTTACTCCAATCAATCGATACGCGGCGGTGTTAGCTGGTGAAGGCTCGACCCAAACCGAGTGCGCTCAGGGCGCGACGATAGGCGGTGGAGGAACGATCGGCGGGGATATGGATTTCCAGCGACAGGTCCAGCGGCAGGTCTTCCGGGCGGCACAGCTCGACGATGTCGCGATCCTCTTCGAACACTTGCTGGTTGAACGCGTAGACGTCCTCCAGTGGCATTTCCTTGTCGAAGTTGCGGGTGATCGCGCAGAACATCCGCGTCTTGCGCGCCGAGATCGGGCTGGCGGCGTTGAGAATCACCAAGCGATGTTCCGGGTCGGGAAAATTGACGGTCAACCGTGCAGTGAACGGCGCAAAAACATCGAACGAACGGCTCCAGAGAAAATCGTCCGGCGCCCGATGCTGCATGCTCTTGGGGAAGTTGCTGACGTTACTGATGTACTCGGCATGAACCCCGTACGGCGTGACTTCGGCCTTGTAGGTCGGCACGACGGGATTGTCCCGCTCGGCAAAGGCTTCGTGGTGAATCCAGGCAAAATGCGCGACATCGATAAAGCCCTCGACCTGGCGTCCGGCCGACGCGGCGATATCAATCGATGGCGGAAGGATTTGCTGAAAGTTGTCGTCATGCCACGACGGCATTTCAGCAAACGGTGCGCTGGCGCCATACATCAGCACCCAGATGATCCCGTAGTCTTCGCGCGTCGAGTACATCTGGATGCGATGACGCTCGGTCAGGTTGGCGTTCGGCTCCGATGGAATCCGTGTACAGCGGCCATCCGTGCCGAAGTGCAAACCGTGGTAAGGGCAAATGATGTTTTCGCCCTGCACCCAACCCTTGCTCAGCGGTGCGCCGCGATGGCTGCAAATGTCCCGTGCGGCATTCAATTTGCCGCCTGCGCGGTAAAGCACAACCGGTTCATCCAGCAACGTGACGGCGTAAGGTTTGTCGGTGACGTCGGCAGAAAAAGCCACCGGATGCCAATGCTGGCTGAGAATCTCGCGGTCTTGCGCGGTGAAGGTGCTGGACTTGGTGATCGGGTTCCAGGTGACGGTCTGACAGGCTATGGCGGCCATGGACATGTGCTGTTTTCCTTATTTTGAAATGGCACTGAAAGAAAGCGAGTCCGCGAGCTGCTTGGCCAGCCGTGCGGACTACGAGTGCGAATTTCATGCTAGGGAGTTGAGCCGGTCGTGCCCATGTCGCGAGGAACATGTTGGTTATGTGGGATTGAACATGGATACACTTCCCGCTTACCACTCATGAACGGATTCAAAATTGCGTCGGTCTTTAGTTGTTCTACTGCTCAGCCTCACATCATTTCTTGTTGTTTCTTTCGTTGTCAGCCTGTGGCGGAGCCCTTACAGCCTCACTGCCATAGTTGCTTCAGCCTATGAAGATGGGCTGGTGGTTGGCCGTAACCCTGCCAAAGCAGCAGACTGGTACTCACGCGCAGCAGAGAACGGAGACCGTGTCGCACAGTACAAGCTCGGCATCATTCAGTATTACGGTCGAGGTATTGATGTTGATCGGCCAAAGGGTCTTCAGTGGATAGCTGAGTCGGCCGACCACGGGAACGCAGACGCTCAATATTTTATGGGGGTTGCAAGCATTGCGGGGCCGCCGACGAACTTTGTCCAAGCTGCGGCATGGTTCAGCAAGGCTGCCGAGCAAGGTCATGCCAAAGCTCAACGACAACTCGCTACCCTTTACTACAAAGGTAACGGCATCGAGGCAAACGAACAGCAGGCTTTCAACTGGGCCAGCAAGGCAGGCGCTCAAGGCGATTCCGAGGCTCTGACGCTACTGGGTACCCTCTATTTTTTCGGCAAAGGCGTCCCGGCAGACCCTGACCACGCGGTGAAATTGCTCACCCAAGCGGCCAATGCCGGCGATAGCCTTGCATTCGAAATGTTGGGAGCGGCGACTTTACACGGCACTGGCACCCCCAAAGACCTATCCGCCGCACTGCATTGGTATACCCGCGCGGCCGACCATGGTCTGGTCAACGCACAGTTCGTCCTCGGCTATCTCTACAGTAATGGCGGTGATGTGCCAGTGAACTATCCACTGTCGAATCGCTGGTTGTTGCAGGCCGCCGCTCAAGGACACGCTATGGCGTTAGTGACTCTCGCCATTCATGTCGATAATGGGCAAGGCATCAAACGGAACAAACTCAAGGCCTGCGGGTTATTGCGTGTGGCGCTCAAAAAGACGCTGCCAAGCGATATTGCGGGCCCCATGCGCATGCAACTGCAGAAAGAAGAAAATGCGCTTTCACCGCAACAACTTGCAGAAACATTGGCTCTGGAACACCTCTATTCAAACCCGGCGGGCATCAAGGAACTGCACGCTGATCTGACAAGCGAACAGTAGGAAGCGACGGCCGTTTATCTGCCGCTCCTATACAGCCGATCTGGAAGTACGCTTAACGGCAGCCCCCGTCTGACGGCGATTACTGGGGCTCTTGCCGCTGATTGAGCGCCACAACGTAAGCGCTGAACATGTCCGCCAAGCCATCGGCACAAACAGTAATTTCCATCTCACTGTGCGGGCTACCGGAAAAATCTTTCCCCACCGAACTGAGCGTGGTCAGGATCAGATCGCAGGCCGCTTCGCGAATTGACTCGCCGACCTCAGGCAGCAACTCAAGCATGAAGCCAGCGAAAATCTGCCGCCCTGCTGCGCGCACTTCGTGAGCTTCCGGCGCATCACGATAGAGCGGCGCTGCGTCGTTCAACGCACCGCGCATCTGCGCTTCGTCGCACTCCGAACGGATAAACGCCTGCACCAAAGTGCGCAGGCGACCCAGTGGAGGCTGTTCGAGATTTTGCAGAATCTGCTGCAACATCTGCGTGGTTTGCAGCCACTCATCACTCTGTAACCGGAACAGGATCGCAGCCTTGTTGGGGAAATATTGATACAGCGAGCCAATGCTGACGCCAGCCTTTTCCGCCACCCGTGCGGTGGTAAAACGGGTGGCGCCGTGCTCGGTCAAAACCTGAATAGCCGCCTGCAGAATCGCCGCCACCAGATCGGTGGAGCGTGCCTGCTGCGGCTGTTTGCGTGAGGAAATACGGGCGGTCTGGCGATTGGTCATGGGCAACCCGGGCGTCGAGGGGAAACGCGAATAGCGGATGGGGTGAATCAATCGCATCATTTAAATGCGACGAATCACTCGCATCTTAATCCCCAACCGACGGAAATCAATCATGACAACCCTGACCACTGAGCCACTGGCGAGCCTGATCGAACGCCTCTACAGCCAAGCTTCTGCCGCCACCAGCCCGGTGCTGAGCAGCGTGTCCGATGAAGAACGTGACCGCTTGATGCACAGCAAGACCGACTACCTGAAACTTTACGAAATGCTCAAGGATCTGTGGCTGCCGGTCTCCCGCGACACCGGCAAATTGCTCTACATGCTGGCGCGCAACACCAAGGCGAAAGCCATCGTCGAGTTCGGTACCTCATTCGGCCTGTCCACCCTGCACCTGGCGGCAGCGTTGCGCGACAACGGTGGTGGCGTGCTGATCGGCAGCGAGTTCGAACCGTCGAAAATCGAACTGGCGCGCCATCACTTTATTGAAGGTGGCGTCAGCGATCTGGTGGAGATTCGTGAAGGTGATGCGTTGCTCAGCCTGGCAAGCGATCTCCCGCAATCAGTCGATCTGCTCCTGCTCGATGGCGCCAAGGCGTTGTATGGCGACGTGCTGAACCTGGTCGAAAAGCATCTGAAACCGGGCGCTCTGGTGATCGCGGACAACACCGATTATTGCCCTGAATATCTGGCTTACGTGCGTGCGCCGGAGAACGGTTATCTGTCCGTACCGTTTGCCGATGACATTGAGTTGTCGATGCGACTGGGCTGATACCGGCGTTTATGGGAGCCACCGATTGAGGGGTGGCCCCCGATGACATTCAGGCGCGCTTCGGCAGCTTCCAGTTCGGACGGATGAAATGGCAGGTGTAGCCATTCGGAATGCGCTCAAGGTAATCCTGATGCTCCGGCTCCGCTTCCCAGAACGGCCCCGCCGGTTCGATTTCTGTGACGACTCGCCCCGGCCAGAGTTTTGAAGCGTCAACGTCGGCAGCGGTGTCCTCGGCGGTATCGCGCTGTTGCTCGCTGAGGTAATAAATCGCCGAGCGATAACTCGGGCCAAGGTCATTGCCCTGCCGGTTGGCCGTGCTCGGGTCGTGAATCTGGAAGAAGAACTCAAGGATCTGCCGATAGCTGATCACCGCCGGATCGAAAACGATTTCGATGGCTTCGGCGTGGTTGCCGTGATTGCGGTAAGTGGCATTCGGCACGTCACCGCCGCTGTATCCGACGCGGGTGTGCAGCACGCCGGGGTAGCGCCGCAGCAGATCCTGCATGCCCCAGAAGCAGCCGCCGGCAAGAATGGCAGTTTCGGTTTGACTGGTCATGGTCGGTGGTTCCTCTCGGGGATGTTGGGTGTAGTCATTGTTATGAGGGCGGATTGGGCGATTCCAAGGTCGTGCGTGAACTGAAGTAGCTAGGGCGCAAAGCCCTAGCGGACTGGGGATGTTATTTTTTCTTTTTTGCGGTTTTTTCTGTCTTATCTGATTTCTTGGCCTTTTCAGGTTTGCTATCAGCTTTTTTTGCGGATTTTTTTGGTTCAGCATCTTTTTTCTTGTCTTTCTTATCGGAAGATTTCGAAAGGGCCGAAGCCGAAGCAGCTTTCTTCGTCGGTGATGACTTTTTGTCTTTCAACTCCTTGCTGGCTTTGGAAGTTTCACCTTTGCTTTTCTTCTCGTCTTTAGCCACGTTGACCACCTCTTGGATCATGCCGGTATTGGCACATCGCCTGTGGGATTATCCAGAGGCTATTCATTAGGTGAGCGTGCCGAAGAGCGGTTCAAATTCTTTTACGGCGTAATGCGATTTGATACCCATCATCTGATGAACATCAGAACCGTTGCTCAATTGACAGCCAACGCCCTGATGGACCAGCCCTTTCAACTCATCGGCACAGCGAACACCGCACTGGCGCGCGCAACTGTTCGTTCTCCCACATGCAAGCTGACAGCCGCAAACGCGAGTTGACGACCTTTCTTGGAGTACTCAAGACGTACTTCCAGCCACTCATTGATTTGCACTGCGCCGAGATAATCCAGAGTCATGCTCGCTGTGATCAATGGCTGCGGGGGGTCGCTGGAGAATGCCATGGCGTAGCCCATCCCCACATCGGCTAACGTCGCCAATACACCTCCATGCAAAGTGCCGCGGCCATTGGCATGTCGTGAGTCGGTCAATAGTCCCAGTTCCAATTGCAGTCCGCTGCCCTTCGCATAGATCGGGCCAAGTAAATCAAGTAACGGACTGCTACGGGTAAACGGAGTAAAACCCTCGGGAATTGCTGTAGCACTCATGCTCCCTCCTTATGCCGATTGCCGACCGGCATCGTTGACCTGAATACGTGGATTCAACTCAGAGGGTTTATGGGTAATCGCGCAATGCGCCAACCACTATACGTCTGTGGAATTTACGAAGATTGATCAACGACCACCAGCGCATTGGCTGGTCAATTGGAGTCTTGTAAGCAGCCTGCTACCCTCCAGAAACCCCTTTCTCACTGTCTTCTCCCATGAAAACCGGCATCATCTCCGATACCCACGGCCTACTCCGCCCCGAAGCCATCGCCGCCCTGCAAGGTTGCGAGCGCATCATTCACGCTGGCGATATCGGCAACCCGGAGATCCTCGAGCAACTCGCCGCCATCGCACCGGTTCACGCCGTTCGCGGCAACAACGATCTGGACTTGCCATGGGCCAGTGACCTTCCTGATCAGCTCATCCTCGATTTGAACGGCTGCAAAACCCTGTTGATCCATGATATCGCCGACGTTCCCGCCGAACTCGATCCCGATATCACCCTGATCATCACCGGCCATTCCCACAAACCCTGCATCGAATGGCGCGGCAATGTCCTTTACCTGAACCCCGGAAGTGCCGGCCGTCGACGCTTCAAATTGCCCGTCACACTGGCTTTGCTGGATGTGCAGAGCGATACCCTGAGCCCGCAACTGATCCACCTTCTAGCCCCACCCACCTGAAACTTTTCCTCCCTGCCCGGCACGATCACCTAACCTCAAAGGCTATGTGATCAACCGGAGTCGGGCACGCTCATGCGTATTGCGTTGAAGTCGCTGTTTTTTATCGTGCTGACCCTGCTTTTTCCCGGCGGTGCAATGTTCTGCGCTGCGCAGTTGCCTGCGGCTACGGTGGTCACCGCGACGCCAGTGGTGGATGTTTCGCAAAGCGATCTGCAAGCCCTGCAACTGCGGCTCGACGGGCTGAAACAGCAGATTTCAGCGGCCAATAATTACAACCAGCTCGAAGGCCCTCAGGATCGGGTGCAGGCGTTCATTGCCGATGTTGATCAACTGTCTGCGTCGCTGTTGCCGCAGCAGGCGCAATTGGCGGTGCAACTCAATGTGCTGGGGGCCGCGCCGGCTAACACTATCGCGTCGGAACAGGCCGATCTGGCGGCGCAACGAGGCGCGCTCGCCGAGCAGAAAAGCAAGGTCGATGCGACGCTGGAAAATCTGGCCGCGCTCAAGCAGAGCGCTGCCGACCTGATCACGCAGATCGCCGGTATTCGTCGCTCGCTGCTGGAAAGCGAATTGACCCTGCGCACCAGCAGCATTCTGAGCCCCGATTTCTGGGCGCCGCTGGTCAACCCTACACTGGACGACCGTCAGCGCTTCGGCTCGTTTATCGATCAGATAGAACAGACCTGGGCCACGGTGTGGAAATCCGGTGAGCGCTTTTACACCAGCGTGCTGGTGCTACTGGCGCTGATTATCTGGCTTATCGGCCGCAGACTCGCCGAGCGTGGACTGGCGTGGTTGTGCATTCACCGCATGCCCGAGGGACGCCTGCGCCGCAGTTCTTTGGCATCAGCATCGGCACTGGCAACCATCGTCACTACCGGCATTGCCCTGCAAGTGCTGTTTTATGCCTGTACTCGACATGTGCCGTTGACGCCGATTCTGGCGACCTTTTCCGAAGAATTCGAAAAAGCCGTGTATGCCTGCGTGCTGATCACCGGTCTGAGCCGCGCCTTGCTATCGACCGAACACCCGTCATGGCGCTTGCCGGGGATTGCCGATCCGGTTGCGCTCGCATTGAAACCCTATCCGCTGATCCTTGCCGGAACGCTGTTGGTGCTGGTCACGCTGGTGCAAGTCAGCAATGCCGTGGGCATGAGCAGTCAGATTGTGGTGTCCGAGCGCGGCGTCGTAGCGCTGGTGGTCATGATAATCATCGTGACGATGCTGTTGCGCGTCGGCAAAGTGCGCAAGGCGATGGTGGCTTCCGGCGACCCGGCGGCAACTGGCAACACCTTTGCCGGGGTGATCTGGTCAGCCGCGACGATCTCGATGGTGGTGTCGATAATTGCGCTGCTGACTGGCTATGTTTCGCTGGCGCGTTTCATCACCTATGAACTGGTCTGGTCGTACATCGTGCTGGCCGGCTTCTATCTACTGATCCAGTTGCTCAAGGACGGTTGCGAATACCTGTTCTCGCCCCGCCACTCCAGCGGCAAAGCGCTCAAGCAGTTGCTGGGCGTGGGTGACCGACGCCTTGAGCAAATGTCGACGGTGTTGTCCGGTGCCGGCCGCGCCGCTTTGTTGCTGCTGGCGGTGATCAGCCTGTTTGTCGGCGGCATCGGCACCACGCTGGGGCAACTGATCAGCAATATCCTGACAATCCTCGGCGGCGCCGGGCTGCGCAAACTGAACATCGTCCCGGCGCACTTGCTCAACGCCGTGCTGGCGCTGCTGATCGGCATCTATCTGATACGCGCACTGCGCCGCTGGCTCGACAACGAGTTCCTGCCCAAGACCGACATGGACCCGGGCATGTGCGCCTCGCTCAGCACGCTGTTCTCGAACATCGGTTACGCCGCTGTGATCCTGCTGACCCTGTCGTCGCTCGGTGTGCGCTGGACCAATCTGGCGTGGATCGTCAGCGCCTTGTCAGTGGGTATCGGTTTCGGCTTGCAGGAGATCGTCAAAAACTTCGTCTCCGGGCTGATCCTGCTGACCGAACGCCCGGTCAAGGTCGGCGACCTGATCAGCATCAGCGGCGTTGAAGGCGACATTCGCCGGATCAATGTGCGCGCCACTGAAATCCAGCTCAGCGACCGCTCCATCGTCATCGTGCCCAACTCGCAACTGATCTCGCAGAACCTGCGTAACGTCACGCTTGGCGGCAGCGCTCAGGGTGTGGCGACACTGGAGCTGATGTTCCCGCTGGATATCGACCCTGAACAGGTCAAAAACCTGTTGCTCGACACCTATGAGGAAAACCAGACCATCCTCGATAAACCGGCGACGTTCGTTCGTTTCAGCAAGCTCTCGCCGGATGGGATTACGCTGACCGTGACCGGCTATGTCGGCAGTCCGAGGATTGTCGGAGTAACGAAAAGTGATTTGCTTTTCGAGATCCTCAAGCGTTTGGGGGCTGCGGGGATTGAGTTGGCGAAGCCCGAAGCGGCAACCTGACGCCATCCATAAACAGATTTATACCCATACGCGAAATCGCCAATTTCACTTATATGTACCCGCGCCCTAGCCTCTCGCCATCTTCCCCTTCCGCGAGAGGCTCCCATGCCCTTTGTCATCTACATATTCACCCTCAGCGCTTTCGCGCTGGGCCTTGCCGAGTTTGTCCCGATCGGCCTCACCGACGTCATGGCGCGCAGCCTTGGCGTCGATGTCGAAGCGACCGGCGCAACAATTACCGCTTACGCCCTGGGCGCCACGCTGTCGGCGCCGATTTTCAGTGCGTTGACCGCGAGTTGGTCGCGCAAGAATGTCATGTTGGTCACGGCACTGGTGTTCAGTGTCGGCAGCCTGGCAGCGGCGTTTTCCACGACGTTGACGCTGATGCTGGTGGCGCGGTTCATTGCCGGGATGGGCCATGGATTGTTTCTCGCGGTGGCATCGAGCACGGCGGCGCGTCTGGCGGGTCCGGGGCGTGCCGGTAGCGCAGTGGCGGTGGTGTTTGGTGGATTTACGCTGGCGATGGCCATCGGCGTGCCGATCAGTACCTACCTCGGTGGCGTGATGTCGTGGCGTCTGGTGTTGGCGGCGATTGCGGTGTTTGGCGCCATTGGATTTTTCGGGCTGTTGTTCGGCATGCGTGATCCGCTGCCGACCGCGACTGACGGCGGATCGGCCTTGCACAGCCTCAAGGCATTGCTCAACGGCAAGTTGCTGGCCGGTGCGCTGGTCACCGTGCTCGGTTATGCCGGCTCGTTTGTCGCGTACACCTACATCGCGCCAGTGCTGACTGAGGTAACCGGCACCACGGCGGCTACCGTCGGCGTGTTTATGTTGCTGTACGGCGTGATGGCGGCCATCGGCAATGTGTTGGGCGGCAAGCTCACCGATGCCTGGGGCGTGGACCGAGCCAGCGCAGCGTTGATCGCCGGCATCGTCGTAGTGACGGCGGGCATGTGGGCCTTCTCCGGTTCACCGTTGATGATGGGCTTGCTGGTCGCCCTGCTCGGCATGTTCAGTTTCGCCGCAGTACCGGCGTTGCAGGCGCGGCTGATCGGTGTCGCCGAACGTCATGCACCGCATGCCCACGGTGTGGCGGCAGGGCTGAATATTGCTGGTTTCAATTCAGGGATTGCGCTGGGCTCGGTGCTCGGCGGTGTCACTATCAGCCAAGCAGGCCTGGGCTATGTCGGGCTTGCGGGCGCGGCGATATCTGCGTTGGGTCTGCTGCTGATCCTCAGTCAGATGCTGCGCAAGCCGCAGCAACGTTCCCCGGCATGCGCATAAACCGGCGTCATGGTAAAACGAACGACCACACGTCAGGCGCCGTCGCACCATGAGCCACCTTACCCATCTGCGCACGTTCCTTGAAGCCTACCGCGCCAAGTCGTTTTCCAGGGCTGCGCAGCATTTGGGTATCACTCAACCCGCCGCATCGATGCATATTCAGGCGGTTGAAGCGCTGGTCGGCAAGCCGCTGTTTCTACGCTTGCCGCGCGGCGTCGAGCCGACCGATGCAGCGGATGAACTGGCGCGCTCCGTCGCGCCATTTCTCGATGGTCTGGAGAGCAAGATCGCCTCGCTGCGTCCGGGATTGATCAAGGGCGGCACGGTTCACCTGGTCGGTCCTTCGGACTTCATCCACTCGCAGGTTGCCTCTCGCCTCGCACCGCTGATGAACGAAGGCTTTACCCTGCGCTTTCATACCGGTGCGAAAAAACGCATCTACGAGATGCTCGAATCAAAGCAGATCGACTTCGCGATCACCGCTTCGATACCTGACGAGCAGTCTCACGGTTATGCGCATCTGCTGACCGAGCGCATGTTGCTGGTTTACGCGCCGAGTCTGCTGGAGCGTCTTGGGCACAACCCCTCTCAGCAACAACTGACGCAGGTGCCACTGATTGCTTTCGATGAAGATCTGGCACTGGTGCGGCCACTATGGACGTCGATGTTTCAGGTCGCGCCGCAACTGCAAGCGGCGCTGACCATTCCCGATTTACGGATCATCAAGGAGCTGGTGCTCGGCGGGCACGGCTGGACCGTGTTGCCGGACTACCAGTGCGCCGACGCCATCGCTGACGGACGCTTGCTCACACCGACGCCACTGGCTGAAGCGCCGGTCAACGCGTTGTATCTGGTGTGGAGCAAAAGCGTGATGCAGAGCCCGAGTCTGCTGTATGTGCGCGATTACCTGCTCGATGCGTTCACGACTCAGGCGGTCATCAAGTGACATGTTAATATGCCATCACTTTTCTCGCCGATGACGTGTAAACGCATGGAAGCCTTGACCCACCGCTTCAAATGTTTGTCTTTGTTCACCATTGCCCTCGCGCTTGCCGGGTGCCAGAGCCCACCAAAGAAACAGACAGCTACCGATTTCGATGCAATGGGGCAGATGGCATTCGATGCGGCGATGGCAGGTCAGCCCGACCCGAGTTCCATTGTCCGTGAAGGCGATCACGTCACCTATGTCGTGATGTCGATCGAGGGAAACAACATCCGGCACCTCGTACGCTTTGATGCCGACTGCCACCTTCCGGACGCGCAAATGGCTCACCTCACTACCGCGGGAATGATGCGGTTTGCGGTTGATCGCCGCAGCGATACGTCAGAGGCCAGACAGATGCCGGCCGAACAGAAAAAACTGTTTCTGCAGAGCGCGCAATTGAAGCAGGTGTGCACTCAGGTACCGGCACCTCAATGGCGAGTAATCTCGGCGCCTGATCATCAGGACTGGCAGTTGATTGACCGCGCCAGCCTGATGCAAAAAGACCAGCAAACGCTGTTCTGGTCGGCCCGGGTTCCGGCTGCCGAAGCGCTGATGCCACGCAACGATGGCCTCTACGTGCAGGCACGGCAACGCTGGAGCGCCGATTGTGCGCAGCAACGATTGACCGCGCTCAGTACTTTTTACCTTGATAAGCAAAACCGCGTGATCGGCGGAGCGATGATCCAGCAGCCCGTTGCCCAGAAAACGCTCGGTGCCAATGATCGTCAATTGCTGACACTTGCCTGCGGTACGCAGACCTCGCTGGATCAATACAAGCCATTCGAAGGACGACACCAAACGTCCTTTGTTTTACCCGAGCCGCAATTGCCCGCCTCGGTGGTAAAAGCCATCGACGCCTTGCAGTTGCCCGCACCGGAAAAATCCATCCAGCACCTGCGCCTGTACTTCAAAGACTTCAATGAGGCTAGCGAGCAAAAAAAGGCCAACGAGTCGGGCCTCTCGTACGTTTACCAGAGCGATGCGAAACGCCGTGAGTTGGGCCGTATGGGAAGTGACATCACTTATCTTCCATACGAACCCGGCAAACAACTGACCGAGCGGGTTAACGCCCAATCACGCCAACGGGTCACGATAAGTTTTCGAGGTTTGACTGAACTGGCCGAGGTTGAATACACCAATGAACATGACCTGATCAGAGTGAAAGAAAACGTAATCACCGACCTCAAGTTCCAGGGCGACTGGGCAACCATGACGGTCGGCACGCGTTTGAGTTATACGGTGCAAAGATCCAGCCCCCGATACAAAAAAGCGCCGGTGCTAGTCGACAGAAAAATGGAGTGCAACGTGGATTCGCAGAAACCTGCCAGCGAGTTTTATTCGTCGCTGAGCGGTACAGCCAAAGTCATCAGTTGTACCGGCGAGGATTACCACAACGGCCAAAACACCTCGACCTACGCTTACCTGCAGACTTATGGGATGTTTGTGCGTGTGGATCTCGGACGAACCGGTGGTTATGGTCAGTTCAAGATAGAGCGAGCCGAGTAGATACCGAGCGCTTCGGGGTTATTCCCGAAGCGCCTAGGAGCCTGCTTTTTAGGTCTTTATTGCCTGTCAAATCGCACCCTTATACTCCGAGCGTTCACCTCTACGTTCGATAAGGATGCTCCATGCCTCAACGTCTTTTACTGGCGGCACTGTTTGTAGCAATCGCCGGTTGCGCCAGCCCTCCTGCGGCTTCCGTCCACACCACAAATCCCGCCAGTTCAACCCTGCAAGGTGATGCCACGCGTCCAGCACAGGCGCAATGGATTCGCACCGAGTTGTATTTTTCGGTGGGTTCGGTGGATGGCAGGGAAGGCGCTGTCAGCCCGGCGCGCTGGCGTGAGTTTCTCGACAAGGAAGTCACGCCGCGCTTTCCTGACGGGTTCACTGCGTTCGACGCTTATGGGCAGTGGCGGGATCATGGGGCGACAGAGCCTGAGCGCTTGAGCACCAAAGTCATCGTGATCCTGCACGAGAACAGTCCGAAGCACAGCAGTGACATCGAGGCGATTCGGTTGGCGTACAAGCGGATTACCGGGGACTTGTCGGTGTTACGTTTGTCGCAACCCGCTGAGGTTTCGTTCTAATCGGTGGTCTGTTCAAGAGCTTGCCGAGGCGTCGACGCCAGGCGGCTCAACACTGCCAGCAGTACCGCGCCCACCAATAAAACCCCAATCCCCAAAAACGCGCCCCACCCCACCACCGTCACGCTCGAATAGAGCATGTACAGGCACAAGCCGAAAAACAGCAACGGCAACAGTGGATACAACGGCACTTTGACCGGCCTCGGCACATCAGAAAAACGTCGGCGCAGAACGATCAAAGCCACACTACTCAAGCTCAGAAACAGCCAGTACACCGGAGTCAGATACTCGACCATGGTGTTGAATCCGCTCTGAGTAAAACTGCCGAACAACACCAGCAACAGCGCCACCGCGCCCTCCGCGAGCAAGGCTTTGCGCGGCACGCCATGACGCTCGTCCCAATTGCCAAAACTGCGCAACTGCGGCACATCGCGTGCAGCGGCATACGTGGTACGCGCTCCGACCAGCAAGGTCGAGTTGATCGTCGCAATCGCCGCGATGCCAACCATCAGCAGAATCAGCATCACCCCCGGGGCGCCGAACGCGCGGTTCAACAACTCCACCGCAGGCGCATTGCTTGCCGCCAATCCTGTGAAGCCCAAACCACGGACGAACGCCCAGTTCAGCGCCAGATAGATCGCCATCAGCAGCGTCAGTGCGCCGAGCATGGCGATGAAAATACCGCGTCGTCCGTCGCGCACTTCCGCCGATAAGGTCGCAGCATCGCTCCAGCCGCCGAAGGCCAGAAACACGAAAATCATCGACGCCGAAAATCCGGCCATGCCGGTGTTTTCCGGCGTGACCGTCACGCTCGGCGCTGAGACTTCAATGCCCTGCCACGCCAACCAGAGTCCTGCGCTGACAATGCTCAGGAAACCCAGCGCCAGCAGGCTCACCAGCAACGTCTGCGTGATGAACCCGATGTGTTTGCCCGTGAGATTAAGCAACACCAGCGCAGCGATCACCGCGCCGGCAAACCACCCGGAGCCATGCTCACCCAGCGGCACCACCGCGTTGAAATAATCAGCGAACATGAACGCCGACAAGGCAATCCACCCGGTATGCATCACCGAGAAACGCGACCAGGCGAACAGAAAACCCATGCGCTCGCCATACGCCGTACGTAGAAAGTGATAGTCGCCGCCCGGATGCGGAAACGCCGTGGCCATCTCGGCAAAACACAGCGCCCCGACCATCGACGACAAACCACCCAGCACCCAGACCAGATAGAAATAATCCGGCCCCACGTTCTGCGCCACGGTCGGTGCGGTTTTCAGGATGTCAGTGGTGATCACCATCCCCAGCGTGATCAGCAATGCCTGGAAAACCGGCAGATGCCTGCCCGGTCCCGCATCAGAAACCATAGGTAGCGCGAGCGTAGTAATAGGCGCCGTTGGTACCGATTGGCGATAACACGTCATACGGTAGATTGCCGCCGTAGTTGATCGCCGAACCGGAGCGTTCCGGGTAGTTGTCGGTCAGGTTGTTGCCACCCAGGGCAATGTTGAATTTAGGGGTGAATTTATAAGTCACCTCGGCGTCCAGTTGCCATACCGCCCCGTAGGTTTGCTCGGGTTGCGAGTCGCCGAAATCGAACACCCGGGTAGTCTCGCCCTGACGGGTCAGACGCCCGAGCAAACCCCAATGCTCGCTGGCCCAGTTGGCGGAAAAGATGAAACGATCTTTCGGCGCGGCGTCGGTCAGGGTGTTGGTCTCTTCGACGCCAACCAAAGCGTCGTTGCCGATACCCAGCGCCGTCAGTTGCGACGGTGTGCCTTTGGTGCTGGTGACTTTGGTGTGGTTATAAGTGTAGGCGCCGGTCAGCCCCAGCTGCCCGTCGTAGAGCGGCTGGTGGTAGTTGAGCACCAGTTCAGCGCCGTGGGTGCTGGTGTCGGCGGCGTTGGTGAAGAAGTTGACGTCGTGGACGCCCGCCACACCGAAATTGTCGTTGATGTATTACTCCATCGCATCGCTGCCGATGCGTTGCGACAGCGTGATGCGGTCTTTGACGTCGATGCGGAACACGTCCAGCGAGGCATCGAAGCGCTCGTTCAACTGAAAGGTCAGGCCGAGGCTGAAGTTTTTCGAGGTTTCCGGATCGAGCTTTTCAGCGCCGAGCGCGCGGGCAATCGGGTCATTGACCGAGAGCACACGAATGTCCGTCAGCGTGCCGCCATCACCGAAGTTGCTGGTGGTGTTCTGGAAGCCGCTTTGCGCCAGCGACGGTGCGCGGAAGTTGTTCGATACAGCACCGCGCAGCGCCCATTGTTCGGTCAGTTTGTAGCGGCCGCTGAGCTTGCCGGTGAGTTTGCTGCCGGCGTCGTCGTAATGCTCCCAACGGGTGGCGGCATCGACGAAAAACCGGTCAGTGAGATCACCGGACAACTCGGCGTAAGTGCCAAACACATTGCGATCCAGGTCCGACTCTTCGCTCGGGCGCAGGCCGTTGGCGCCGTCGGCTCCGGAACCGATGTAAGAAGCCTCATCACCGGCATAGGTCAGATAGTTTTCATAACGATATTCGCCACCCACCGCCAGCACAAACGAGCGCTCGCCGAGGCGCAGTTCACGGCTGAAATCGAGGTTGCTGGTGGTCTGGCGCAGTTCGTAATCGCCGGTATCGAATTTGGTCGGCGAGTCTTCGCCAAGGCTGACATTGAGCGTGCGGCGGGTCGAAGAATCGAAACGGTTGCGGCCGTGGGTGACGCTGCTGTCGAAGTCCCATTCATCGCCGATCATGCCTTTGAAGCCAGCCGTGGCGGAGATGTCCTTGTTGTCGCCCAGCGATTGCGGCAAGTAGCCGTTGGGGTAGAACTGCGGCTGTTCGTACGGGTAGCGATAGAACTCGGCGCCCGTGGTGTGCCGCTGATTATAGGTGCCGAAGGAATAGGCCTTGCCCCCGGCCAGCGGCAGTTCGCTGTTGAACCAGAGGTTGACGTCCCGCGCCAGGCCATCGCCCATCACATAGTTGCGCTGGTCCGGCGTATCGGCAAAACCGTCGAACCCGGCGCGGTTGGTCGGGTTGCGGTTCTTGTACTCGGTACCGCCACGAACAAACCCGCCCTCCTCGCCAAGGCGTGTGCCGATCTTGGCGGTGGTCACGCTGTTCTGGCCATCGGTGGTGGTCTTGTCGATGGCGTCCTGATGGGTGTGATAAGCGCCGTAACTGGTGGAGATTTCGCCGCCCTCAGGGGCGTCGTCGAGGATGATGTTGATCACCCCGGCGATTGCATCGGAGCCGTACTGCGCACCCGCACCGTCACGCAGCACTTCGATGCGTTTGATCGCGCTGATCGGGATCGAGTTGAAGTCCACGGGGGCGGTGCCGCGACCGATCTTCGACGAATCGTTGACCACCGCCGAGGTGTGCCGGCGCTTGCCGTTGACCAACACCAGTACCTGATCGGGACTCATGCCACGCAGTTGCGCTGCACGAATATGGTCGGCACCACCGGAGTTGGACTGACGCGGCAAACTGAACGACGGCAACAGCGTCTGCAATGCCGCGCCCAGTTCACCGTCAGCGGCGCCTGCGGACTTAAGATCTTCGGCGGTCAGCACATCCACCGGCACCGGCGAATCGAGCACCGTACGCGAAGTGCCGCGAGTGCCAGTGACCAACACGGTACCCAGCCGTGTGTCATCGTCGCTGCGCGCGGAAGTTTCTTCGGCTTTTGCGGGAAGTTGCCAGATCGCACCTACAACAGCGACGGCCAATAACGAACGGGAACGGTAATGCATATAACAGCTCCTTGAATCGCAGCTAATACCCGGCAGCCGCCGACAATAAGCAGTCGACAGTCAATGCACGGCAATGTCTGCTGTAGTTTTATAAATCAGGGAATAACGCGAGCGCAGCGACCAACAGTGAGTACAACACCCCAGAAAGCCCATGCTAGACGAGTCTTCAGTCTGGGCAAAAGAACCAATAACACTTAGGTTAGATCAGACTAACGGAATGTATTTAGAGCAACACAAGTGTTGCCTGACAAACACTAAACCAACTAACCAACAACTAATAGAAGTTAAACAACGCCCCCCTGTGGGAGCTGGCTTGCCAGCGATAGCGGTGTGTCAGTCAAAATAGATATTGGCTGAACTGACCTCATCGCTGGCAAGCCAGCTCCCACAGGTTTTTTGTTGAATCCGGGGTTTCTAGTTCGCCACGGGAATCCATGAGGCCTTCGCCACATTCGCCGTATCGCCAAACGCCGGGAGTTTCTGCGCCAGGTCACGAACGTTTTTCACATCCAGATCGAGCAACTGCTGCCGGGTAATTAACGTCGGCGGCACCAGCACCTGATGCCCCGGATTTTCCCCGGCAATCAACATCGCCAGACTGCGCACGCTGATCGCCCCCGCAACTTGCGGGTTGACCGCTGCCGTCGCCGCCCAGGCGCTATCGGGCTCTTTCATGATCTGAATATCGGCGGTGGAAATATCGGCACTGTAGATTTTCACTTTCTGCCCCAGCCCCGCCTCATCCACGGCGATTTTCGCGCCTTTGGCGAACTCGTCGAACGGCGCGAAGATCACGCTGATCCCCGGATTGGCCCGCAGCACTGCGCTGGCCTGATCGGCCACCGAGTTGGCAATCGGCGGATTGAGCGTGCCGAATCGCGCCTTCTCGATGATCCCGGGATTCGCCGCTTTGACCTGACTCCAGATCTCGTCGCGGCGCTCCATCGGTGTGAAACCGCTGATGTAGACGTAACCGGCATCGAACCGCGTGCCGTTGTCCTTGACCGCTTGCTCAAGCGCCAAACGCGCCAGTGCATGGTGATCCTGTTCGACCTGAGTCACCTTCGCGCTGCCGATATCAACGTCGAACGCGACGACTTTGATACCCTTGGCGATGGCCCGGTCAATCGGCCCCTTGAGGGTTTCGGCCAGACCCAATTGCACGATGATGCCGTCAACGCCGAGGTCGATGGCTTGATCGATCATTTCGCCCTGACTCGCCGCCTGCTGCCGGGCATCGAACACTCGCAGATTGGCGCCCAGCGCTTCAGTCTGTTTCTCCACGCCGCGCAGATACGCTTCAGGAAAGTCTCCGGAAAACAGATAACCCACCAGGGCGATTTGCACCTGCCCCTTGTCGAACGGCGCCGGCGCGCCGGGCAAGGCCTTGGCCTGAGCGCTAACGGCCAATGCCGACAACACGGCACCAGCGAGGCAATGACGGGCAAACTGCTTGATTGAACCGTGCATACAACTTCCTTGGATGAAAGCGGCTCAACGCGCCCGATGCGCGAGGCCAAAAGTGAACATCAGGGCCAGTACCAGCACCAGTCCCTTGACGAAATCCTGCGCGTAATAAGGCGCGTTGAGCATGGTCAAACCGTTGAGCAACGACGCGACCAGCAGCGCGCCGATCAGCGTGCCGAAAGCGTTGGGTTTCTTCGCGCCGAGCACGGCAAAACCGATCAGCGCGGCGCCAAGAGCGTCCAGCACCAGACCGTTGCCCGAGCTGACATCGCCGCGCCCCAAGCGTGCCGCCAACAACAAACCGCCCAGCGACGCGAGCAATGCCGAAAGCACGTAAGCCAGCAGTTTGAAGCGCTGCACTGGCGCACCGGCCAGCCGCGCGGCCTGCTCGTTACCGCCAATCGCATAGAACAAACGGCCAATGCGCGTACGTTCGAGAAACAGCCACACCGTCAGCGCCACCGCCGCAGTAATCAGCACCGGAACCGGCACCGTGTCCCACAGCCGCCCGCGTCCAAGCGCCAGAAACGCCGCACTGAACGACCCCTCGGTTTCCACGCCACTGGGCAGGGTCATGCCCACCGCAATCGAGCGGCCACCAGTGGGAATCAGTTGCACGCCGATCACCAGAAACATGCTGCCCAGCGTGGCGAGAATGTCCGGCACCCGCAGCTTGACGATCAGCCAGCCGTTGAGCAGCCCGACCAGCGCACCGCCCGCCAGACTGATCAGCACCGCCGGCACCGCGCCCCAGCCGAGCACCACCATCACGTAACTGGCGATCATCAGGCTCATGGCGGCCACCGCGCCGATGGACAGGTCGAGGCCGCCGACGGCCATGGTCAGGGTCACGCCCAGCGCCAACAGCGCGACAATCGACACCGACTGCAAGATGCTGAACAGATTGCCGACGCGCAGAAACGCCGGTTCGGCGAAGCTGAAAAACACCACGATCAGCACCAGCAGCCACAACAATCCATAACGAATAAACGCGTGCAGCAAGCGTTCGGCAGGCGCCGCAGCGCTCGATAACAATGAACTCGAATCAGGCACTCGCTCTGCTCCTTGGCATGGCTTGAAGGGGATTGGTTTCAACTTGAGTGCCGGCCAGCGCGCTGACCAGCGTTGCGCGCTCCAGACCAGCACGCGGGTATTCGGCGACCACCGCGTGATCGCGCACCAGCAGAATCCGGTCGGCAATTTCCAGGGCTTCATCGACATCCGCGCAAATCACCAGCGTTGCGTGGCCAGCGGCGCTGTTGCGCAACTGTTGGCCAATCTCGCGACGCGCGCGCACATCGACACCCTGAAACGGCTCATCGAGAATCAGCAGCCGCCCTTCCCCGAGCAACCAGCGGCCGAGCACGACTTTCTGCTGATTGCCACCGGACAGCGCGCTCATCGGCACATCGATACCCGTGGTCTTGATTCCCAACGCAGCAACCTGCGCCTGCACCGCCGCCGCTTCGGCGCGATTGCGGATAAAACCGTAATGAGTGAAGCGCTCAAGAAATGGTAAGGTCAGCGTCCGGCGCAAAGAAAAATCCGCCACCAAGGACTGGCTGGCGCGATCTTCCGCCGCGAGAAACACACCGCTGCGAATTGCCTGACGCGGCGAACCCGGTTGCCAGTCAACGCCATCCAGTTGCAGGCTGCCGGCCGCCGCCGTGCGCAGGCCGAACAGCACTTCGGCAATCTCGCTTTTGCCGGCGCCGAGCAATCCGGTCAGCACCACCACTTCGTTTTCGTGCAGGCTCAGATCGAAGGCTTGCGAGCGTAGCAGGACTTGCAATGCGCGCAGTTTCAAGACTTCGCGGCCCGCAGCTCTCGGCGTGTAGACGTGTGTCTCCAGCGCATGGCCGAGCATTGCCCCTACCGCTTCCGGCAACTGCCGCGCCGTGAACTCCCCGGCCAGTTTTCCATCACGCAGAACGATGGCGCGGTCGGCCAGCCGTTGCAGATCGGACAGCCGATGCGAGATATACAGAATCGCCACGCCACGGTTGCGCAGCGTGTCGATCAAGCCAAACAAGCGCTGCGCTTCGGCATCCGACAGCGCCGCCGTCGGCTCATCGAGAATCAGCAGTCGTGGCTGCAAGGCAAACGCCCGGGCGAGGACCACCAGTTGCCGCTCGGCCTGACCGAGATGTTCAATCGGCAGTTCCAGCGGCAAGCTCAGTCCGAGGCCCGCCGCGATGCTCGCCGCACGCTCCAGCAGCCGTTTGCGGTTGAGCCAGAAATCCGCATCGGGGCGGCACAGTTCATCGAGCAGCAGGTTTTCCGCCACGCTCAAACCGGGGGCAATCCCGTCGTTGATCTGCTGATGAACCGCGACAATCCCCACACGCCGCGCCGACAGCGGCGAAGTGAACTGTCGTGGCTGACCATCGACCCGCAACTCGCCGCTGTCGGCCATTTGACTGCCGGCGAGAATCTTTACCAGCGTCGATTTACCCGCGCCATTCGCGCCGAGCAGTGCAACCACTTCAGCGGGATAGATCTTCAGGCTGACGCGATCCAGCGCGCGGTTCGAAGCAAAGCTTTTACTCAGTTCATTCACCGCAATCAGCGGTTCGGATGCCACGGCAACAGGCACACTCATACATTTCCTTAACGTCGATGAGCCAGAGAACGCACCAGCCGATCACCCAGGCTTTGCACGCCCTGGACCAGAATCACCAGCACCACCACGGTGGCGACCATTACTTGATTGTTGAAACGCTGATAGCCGTAACGGATCGCCAGATCACCGAGCCCGCCACCGCCGATGACCCCGGCCATCGAGGAAAATCCGATCAGCATCACCAGGGTCAAAGTGATACCGGCGAGCAACGCCGGCAGCGCTTCGGGCAGCAGCACTTTGCCGATCACATGCCAGATGTCGCCGCCCATGGCGAGGATCGCTTCGATCCGACCCTTGTCGACTTCATCCAGCGCGTTTTCGACGATGCGGGCAAAAAACGGAAATGCACCGATGGTGATCGGCACCACGGCGGCGGTGCTTCCGAGCGTCGTGCCGACCACCAATCGAGTCAGCGGAATCAGAGCAATCAGCATCACCACAAACGGCAGCGAGCGCCCGAGATTGACCAGTGCGCTCAATGCGCCATTGAGCCGTGGCAACGGATGCAGACCGCCGCGACGGCTGATGAACAACAGCACGCCCAGCGGCAGACCGATCAGCAGCGTGAACAGCCCCGCCAGCAGCACCATGTACAGGGTTTCCCCGGTGGCGTTGAGCAGCAGTTGCAGGATTTCATCCCAGTTGATTGTGCGATTCATGAGTGGGCCGCCCGCACGCCGTATTGCCTGAGAAAACTCAACCCCGGCGCGGCGTGCCCCAACGGCAAGCCGCAACTCGGGCGCAATGAAGCACCGAGACTTGATTGCGGATCAGCCAGCAAACGTGGCACCGGCCCGGATTCGACCAGCCGCCCGTTGGCCATTGACGCCGCGTGATCGCAGATCGATTTGACCACCTCCAGTTCATGGGTGATCAGCACGATGGTCAGGCCCAACTGACGATTGATGTCGCGCAGCAGTTCGAGAATCGAGGCCGTGGTTTCCGGGTCGAGGGCACTGGTGGCTTCGTCCGACAGCAGATATGCCGGGCGTGCCGCCAACGCCCGGGCGATGCCCACCCGCTGCTTCTGCCCACCGGACAATTGCGAGGGAAACGCCTCGGCTTTGTCGCTCAAACCCACCAGATTCAGCAGCTCCCGCACCCGCGCCTGACGCTGCGGCTTGGCAACCTTGGCGATTTCCAGTGGCACCGCGATGTTGTCGAACACATTGCGCGAGTGCAGCAAGTTGAAGCCTTGAAAGATCATGCCGATGCGTTGCCGTTGGCGGCGCAGTTCGCTGTCAGACAGGCTCAGCAGATCAACACCGTCGAGCAGAATCCGTCCGCTGTCCGGCCGTTCGAGCAGGTTGAGGCAGCGCAGCAACGTCGATTTACCCGCGCCGCTGCGCCCGATGATTCCGTAGACCGCACCGTCGGGAATGTTCAGCGACACTTGATCCAGCGCTGGTGCCACTGCTGTCGGGTAAGTCTTGCTCAACTGCTCGACGATGATCATGGCTTGCCGTCCACCACCGGAATCACCGACCCGGAAAAGTTGTCAGTGATGTACTTCGCCACTTGCGGCGAGGTCAGGTCTTTGGCCAGTTGGCGGATGCGCGGATCGTCCTGCAGTTTTGGCGTGGTCACGAGAATGTTGGCGTAGGGATTGTGCTCGGATTTCTCCAGTCCCAAGGCATCCTTGGCCGGCACCAGTCCGGCGTCCAGCGCGTAGTTGCCGTTGATCACCGCCAGATCGACATCGTCCAGCGCGCGCGGGATCTGTGGTGATTCGATTTCAAGGATTTTCAGCTGTTTCGGGTTTTCGGCGATGTCTTTGGGTGTCGCCTGATCCGCTGCCGGGTCGTTGAAACCGGGCTTGAGCTTGATCAGGCCGTTGTCCTGCAACAGGTACAGCGCGCGACTCAGATTGGTGACGTTGTTGGGCACGGCCACGGTGCCTTTCTCCGGCACCTCGGCAAAACTTTTGTGGCGGCGCGAATAGATGCCCAGCGGCTCGATATGCACGGTGGCGGCTACGGCAAATTTTTCGCCGAGCGCCTGTTCCTGGGATTTGAGGTACGGCAGATGCTGGAAGTAATTGGCATCGACATCACCATGGGCGAGCAGCTCGTTGGAGTTCACGCCGTTGGGGATTTCGATGACTTTGAGATTGAGTTGCGGATCGATTTTCTGGATGTACGCCAGAATCTGCGCATGCGGCACCGGGTCAGCAGCAACTCGCAGCGGCTCCAGCGCCTGAGCTCTGTTGGCAGTCACCAGCGCAGCGAGGACGGCCAGGGTCAAACCTGTTTTTTTCAACATGTGCGAAGTCCTTGAGCGAGTGATGAGTCAGGCGGATTGCGGCAGCAGCGCATCGGCATAGAAGCGCCGCGCAACATCGGGATGCGAGCGCAGACGACCCTTGAGGTAGTTCCAGCCGACATCGCGAAACAGCGGATTGTCCGGATCACTCGCCGGCCCACGGGCCTCGCGCAGCAGCGCGGTTGGCAACGGATACAGCGGCACCACGGCATCCAGTTGCGCACCGAGGAAAAACGCAATGGACAGGCGCTCGCTGCCCACGGGCGGCGAAACCACCCGATGCACCGTGGCACGCAGATAACCGTTGCTCGCCAATTCGAGCAATTCGCCGATGTTCACCACCAGCGTGTTCTCGCGGGGCAAGGCATCGATCCAGCGGCCCTCTTCGATCTCCACTTGCAGACCGGCCTGCTGGTCTTGCAACAGAAAACTGAGGAAACCGGAATCCTTGTGCGCGCCGACGCCTTGATTACTGTCGCCGGTCGCTGTGCCGGGATAGCGCATCAACTTGATGTGTTCGTTGGGTTTGTCGCCGTACAACTGATCGAACGCATCTGCCCGCAGCGACAACGCCTGGGCGAAGGCACCCAGCAGCCGCAAGGACATGCGCGTCATCGCCTGTTGCCATTCGAGCAGCAGCGGTTTGAGTTCAGGTAGCGCGGTTGGCCATTGATTAGGCCCCTGCAAGCGCGCCCAGAACGGACTGTCTGCTTGCAATGGCAGCGTTTCGCGCTCGGCGCCCAGATCGAACTGTTCGCGCAAATCAGGTTTGCCGCGAGTGATCTCGGAAGCCGCACGGTTGTAACCGCGAAAATGCGGCGAGTTGATCATGCCGACAGCGGTTTTCTCGCCCTCGGGCAATGCAAAGAACTGGCGGGCGTGATCCTGCACCTGCTTGAGCAAAGCACTGTCGATGCCATGGCCGGTGAGATAAAAGAACCCGACGTCACGCGCGGCGTGACGCAGGTTTTCAAGAAATTCATAACGCTGTTGCGCCGTGCCTTCGAACAGCGAAAGGTCCAGCGTCGGCAGCGCGGTGATATCCAGGGTATGCGGCATGATTCACTCCCGTGTGAACCAAACCTGAAGAGCCTTTGATCGATTCAGCGTGTGCCGTCATGGCAATCGGGGGTCTATCGGTTTGATGCGTTTGATTCGTCGTGAGACAAAACTAAACGATCTTAAAAACGCCGAACAAATACCTTTTTTGCATTAGCTTAGGTCTGAAGAAACACCGCAGCTCACACGAGCTTATCGTGGCGAGGGGATTTATCCCCGTTGGGTTGCGAAGCAGCCCCAAAACCGGCCACTTATATTCTTCAGGTACACCGAGTGCTCAGATTTCACGACTGCTGCGCAGCCGAACGGGGATAAATCCCCTCACCACAGAGATCTTCGCAAATACACAAACCCCATGTAGGAGCTGCGGCACGCTGCGATCTTTTGATTTTTTGAAGCCAGATCTAAATATCCCAGCTCCCACACGATCCTATTGTGGTGAGGGGATTTATCCCCCTTGGGTTGCTAAGCAGCCCCAAAACCGGCCACTTATATTCTTCAGGTACACCGAGTGCTCAGATTTCACGACTGCTGCGCAGCCGAACGGGGATAAATCCCCTCACCACAGAGATTTCCGCAAATACACAACCCCCATGTAGGAGCTGCGGCACGCTGCGATCTTTTGATTTTTTGAAGCCAGATCAAAAGATCGCAGCGTGCCGCAGCTCCTACAGGGATTGCATTTCTCAACTCATTTTGTCGTAAAACGGCTTGACCGATAGCCGGCTGCCGACAAAAAAGCTGTCCGCTACCAAGCGCAGCGGCTGAAGGTCGAGATCGCTGGTTTTGTTGCTAATCAGTTGCTGGAAGTGCCGATACACCGCCGCGTACTCGCCCTCCTCCGACACCGTCTGGCGCACGCCATCGATGCTCAGCAGCGCGCCGCCGTTATCGAGGCGCAGGGAGCCTTCGGCGCAGCGCACTTCGATACTCCAGAGTTCATCGTGACCGTGGTCGAAATCGAATTCGGCGCAGATATCGAGCTGGTTGGCGTCAGACATTTTGATCGAAGCGGCAATCGGCGACTGGCAGTTGTCGGGAACACGCAGCTCGGCGGACTCGACAAACAGCGGCAGCGCCAGCAGATGGGTGGCAATCGACAAAGCATTGATGCCCGGATCGAAGACGCCCAGACCGCCGGGTTGCCAGATCCATGTCTGGCCGGGGTGCCATTTACGCACGTCTTCCTTCCAGTCGATCTGTACGCTTTGCAGGGTGCGCGTTGCCAGCCAGTCACGGGCGGCGGCGATGCCGGGCGCGTAGCGTGAATGCCAGGCGAACAGACCGCTGACGCCTTGTTCAGCGACCTGACTGACCAACGCCATCGCTTCGCCCAAAGTGGCGCAGGGAGGTTTTTCCACCAAGACGTGTTTGCCAGCGGCCAGCGCCTGTTGCACCAGCGCAAAACGCCCTTGCGGCGGGGTGCAGAACGCAATCGCATCGACCTGCGGGCCGTGCTCAAGCAGTTCGCCTAAACTTTGAAAGTTCTCCACGCCGGCGCAAGGCTTGCCTTGTGTGGCGACAGACACCAGGTGGAACGCCGGATTGGCGTGGATGGCGGGAACGTGCTGATCCTGGGCAATCTTGCCGTAACCCACCAGACCGAGACGGATCGGTTGCATCAGTGACTCCTGTTTTTTGTTCTTGTCTTGGCATGCGAATGGGCCAATGTACGTGCTTCCTCGCTGGCGCTCCAGACCCATGCAGGTGGCGCGTTGAATTCATTGTTATGAGCTAATAGCGCCTTCATTAAACCGTAGCTCACACGTTGTACTAGGATAGGAACCAGTTCCTGAGTCTGGCCGTCGCCCAAGGATTTCGTCGACGGCCCCGCAGGAAGGTTTGTTCCACCCGTAACTCATGGATGAAGCATATGAATTCGCACTTGTTCCCGCACATCGGCAAAGTCATCGCCAGCACCGGCAGCCGGCACTTTCCGCGCATGCTGCATGACCTGATCCTCACCCAATTGGCGGTCGACGCCACACACATCCGCCAGATGCGGGTCGACCCGGTGGGCCTGACATCCAGTCGCAGCGAGTTGAAAACCACCAAAGAACCGGGGCTGATGGCCGAAACCGTGTTCTCCGAGCACAGCGCCGCACCCGCCAGCGATCTGCCGATTGCGGCTGAACCGACAACCGCCGATACCTCGCAGTTGCACCTGACCCGGCGCAAGGATGGCTATCGCTATGTGATTTCGGTGTACCGCAGCGACCAGTCGCAACGCTTTTCTGCCCACGAGCGCAGTCTTTTGCAGGACATCTCTCCCGTGCTGATGCCGATGGTGGAAAACCACATCAACGCCCTGCAACCGGCGAGCATCGAAACCGAAAGTCATCCCGAGATAGCGCCAGGCACGCAACAAGGTCTGGAAACCCTGCGCCAGCGCTTCAGCGAACGCTTGCAGCAACTGCAACTGAGCCTGTCGAACCGCGAAACCGAAGTGTGCATCGGCCTGCTCGCCGGTCGCACCGCGCCGGAACTGGCCGAACAGTTGCAGTTGAAGGTCAACACCGTGGAAAGCTATCTCAAGCGGGCGGCGATCAAACTGGGGATCAGCGGACGACATTCGCTGATGCGCTGGATGTATTTGCCGGAAGACAGCGTCGCAATGCCAGGCTCCTCAAGCGCTGCCTGACAATGGAATCAGCGTGGCACGGCCTCTACAGGGCTATGCGTACCCGCGAAAATATCTGTGGTGAGGGGATTTATCCCCGTTCGGCTGCGCAGCAGTCGTGAAGCCTGAGCACTCGGTGAACCTGAAAAAACAGATGTCAGGTTTTGGGGCTGCTTCGCAGCCCAACGGGGATAAATCCCCTCGCCACAATAAAATCGTGTAGGAGCTGCGGCACGCTGCGATCTTTTGATCTTGAAAACAAAGTCAAAAGATCGCAGCGTGCCGCAGCTCCTACGGGGCTATGCGGACTTGCGAAAATATCTGTGGTGAGGGGATTTATCACCGTTCGGCTGCACAGCAGTCGTGAAGCTGAGCACTCGGTGAACCTGAAAAAATACAGATGTCAGGTTTTGGGGCTGCTTCGCAGCCCAACGGGGATAAATCCCCTCGCCACAATGAAATCGTGTAGGAGCTGCGGCACGCTGCGATCTTTTGATCTTGTCTTTAAAAAGCAAAGTCAAAAGATCGCAGCGTGCCGCAGCTCCTACAGGGGTTATGTGTCGGTTCTCAGTCTCGGGCCAGTGCTTCGATGGGATCGAGGCGTGAGGCGTTACGCGCAGGGACGAAGCCGAAGACGATGCCGATCAGCGTCGAGCAGATCACCGCTGTCAGTACCGAGGTCAGCGAGAACACCATCTGCCACTCCTTGATGAACAGCGTGAACAGATGCCCGATGGCATAGGACAGGGAAATCCCTATCGCGCCGCCGAGCAGGCAAACCATCACCGCCTCCACCAGAAACTGCTGACGAATATCCGACTGCCGCGCCCCGACCGCCATGCGAATCCCGATTTCCCGCGTCCGTTCAGTCACCGACACCAGCATGATATTCATCACCCCGATCCCGCCAACCACCAGCGAGATCACCGCGATCAACGAAAGCAGTAACGCCAGCGAACGGCTGGTTTTCTGCACCGTCTGCATGACGCTGTCGAGGTTGTTGGTGAAGAAATCCTTGGTCCCGTGTCGCTGTAACAGCACCTGAGTGACGTGTTCTTCCACCAGTTTGCTCGGCTGGCCGTCCTTGATCCGCACACTGATGCTGTCCAGATAACGCTGGCCCAGCAGCCGTCCGGCAGCGGTTTCGTAAGGCACCCAGACGTTCAATGTCTTGCCCGAGGCAAACAGGTTTTTGTTTTCTGCCGCCACGCCGATCACCGTGCATGGCAGGTTGCCGATCAGGATCACCTGCCCCAGCGGATCGACGCCTTCACCGAACAGCCGCAAACCGGTGTTGTGATCGATGACCACGACCTGCGCCTGACGCCGGGTATCACTTTCGCTGAAGGGTATGCCCGCCTGCATCTTGATCCCGCGCACTTGAAAGTATTGATCGCTGACGCCGTTGACCTGTGCATCGATGTCAATGTTGCGATAGCGCAGCAACATGCTACGACCGACCATCGGTGTTGCGCTGTCGACGTAATACAACTGATTCAGCGCCGTGACATCAGCGGGTACCAGTGTTTCGATGGATGACGCACGTTTATCGCCGAAACTGCTGCCGGAATAGACATCGATGGTGTTGCTGCCAATCGCCGAAATGTCCTTGAGCACATAATTCTTGGCGCCCTCGCCGATGGCCGAGATCGACACCACCGAAGTGATGCCGATGACAATCCCGAGCATGGTCAGCAACGTGCGCATCCGGTGCGAAACCAGCGCCACCCAAGCCATGTTGAAGGCCTCCCTGAACAAGCCGAGGCTGGCCACCAATCGACGAGTTGCCGGCGGTTTACGCGGCACATCGTCAGCATCCGGCAGTTGAGCGGTGTCGCGCACGTTGGCGCGGTCACTGAGGATTTCGCCGTCGCTGACCTCGATGATGCGCTCGGCATTGGCTGCAACTTTCGGGTCGTGGGTGACCAGGATCACCGTGTGCCCGGCGGCGTGCAGCTCCAGCAGAATGCGCATCACCTCTTTGCCGCTGGCGGTGTCGAGGGCACCGGTCGGTTCGTCGGCGAGGATCACTTCACCACCGTTCATCAAGGCCCGGGCGATACTCACCCGCTGCTGCTGGCCGCCAGACAGCTGGCTCGGCCGATGGCTCAGATGACCTTCCAGCCCCAGCCGCGCCAGCAACTCGCGAGCACGGGCGTGGCGCTGAGGCGGCGGCGTGCCGGCATAGATCGCCGGCATCTCGACGTTGTGCATCGCACTCAGGTGCGGCAGCAAGTGATAGCGCTGGAAGATAAAACCGAAGTAGTCACGACGCAGCTCGGCGAGGGCCTGATCGTCCAGGTCGCGGGTTTCCTGACCGTTGATTTTATAGCTGCCGGACGTGGCGTAATCGAGGCAACCGAGGATGTTCATCAGCGTCGATTTGCCGGAACCGGAAGCGCCGATGATCGCCACCATTTCCCCGGCATTGATCGTCAGATTGATGTTATTCAGCGCGAGAAACTCGCGATCCCCGGCAGTAAAACTACGGGTAATGCCGGTCAGTTGCAGCAGCGGTTCAGTCATGCTCAAGCCCCCGCTACGGCAGGCAATGCATCACCGATCACCACCCGGTCACCTTCGACCAAACCGTCGTTGATCTGCACTTTGACGTTGTTGTTGATCCCGGTCTGCACATTGCGCGATTGCGCGATGCCCTTGGCATCCAGCACCCGCACCGGAAAACTGCCATCGGCATTGCGCGGCCCGAGCGCTGCAACAGGGACGGTCAATACGGCTTTGGCGGTGTCGAGCACGATACGCACTTGGGCGGTCATCGAAATGCGCAGGCGATGATCGAGATTAGGCACATCGAACAACGCGTTATAGAACACCGCCGTATTTTGCTTCGGAGTACCGGCGGGCGCGGTTTCGAGGAAGTTTTGTGGTGCCGGCTCGGTCCCGCGCAGCTTGCCGTAGTAGCGTTTGTCTTCACCGAGGATGGTGAAATACACCTGCTGCCCCGGCGCGATGTGGATCACGTCAGCCTCGGACACCTGCGCCTTGATGGTCATGGTGTCGAGGTCTGCCAGTTTCAGCAGGACGGGGGCCAGTTGGCTGGCGATCACGGTCTGGCCTTCCTGCGTGACAATGCCGACCACATCACCATCGATCGGCGCGACGATTCGTGTGTAGGCCAGGTTGACCTTGGCGGTGTCGATCTGGATGTGTGCGCTCTTGATCTGCGCATCCAGCGACAACAGGTTGGCTTGCTGCACTTCGTAGTTCGACTCCGCGGTTTCGAAGTCCTGCCGGGAGATCGACGCGTCCTCCTGCAAGTTCTTGTAGCGCTCGTAGATGGCTTTGGTCTGCTTGAGCTGGGCCTGTGTCGCCCGGCGCTGGGCTTGCAGGTTTTCCTCATCGACCTGCGCCTGACGCAGAGTGTTTTGCAGCACCAGCGGATCGATTTCCGCCAGCCACTGACCCTTCTTCACTTTGTCGCCGACCTTGACCTTGAGCGACTTCAATTGCCCCGACACCTGCGCACCGACGTCGACCTGCTTGATGCCTTCGAGCAAACCGGCAGCCAGCACGGTATTTTCGATATCTGCGCGCTCGACCGGCGCGGTCAGGTATTTCGGCGCTTCGGCCGGCGCCTGCACGGTGTAGAACACCAGCCCGGCCACCGCTACCAGCGCCACTCCCATAACGATTTTGCGCAACTTCAGCTTTTCCATAAATGACCACAAATCCGTTCAGGGACAAACCCGGCCAGCGACCGGGTTGCAATTGAAAAGCAAGCTTCAGGACAACACTTCGCCCGCCGTCACCGACAAACCGTCATGCCACCACGCTGCGAGACTGAAGACATTCGGAGCCTTGAGAATCGTGAAATGGTTGCCCGGCCCATACCACACCGCCAGATCCCTGACCTGACGCTGCCAGCCTTCCAGCATGGCCGCTTGTTCACGCTCGTTGCCCGCCGCGTCCAGTGTCGGGTCATCGACCAGTGCCAGCCGCACTGGCCCGTTATAGGCCTGACTCGGTTGATAAACCGTGCGCAATGCCGTGGCAAAGGTGCGCACCGGGCCATGCATGGCCTGCGGCGCAGCGCGGTGCGAAAGCACGCCGGCACGCACCATTCCCGCGTGCAGCAAGTGCATTTGCGTTACGTCGTCAGCCTCGGCGAACGTCAGTGGGTCAATGCCCAGCGATTTGCCGCTGGACAACTGCAGCGTCTCGATCAGTCGCTGTAACGCGGCCGTCGGCGTGTAAGGTTTGCCAGCCGTGCCATTACCGCCGGGCGACTCGCTGTCGATCAATGTCAACGAAGCCACCACGCGCCCGGCCGCTTGCAATTGCGCGGCCATGGCGTGCGCGACCCAACCGCCGAAGGAGTGGCCAATCAAATGCACTGGCCCTTGCGGATAAACCTGCTCGATGGCCTTCAGATAAAACGCCGCAGCGGCTTCCACCTGACTGTGTGGCACGCCCGCACCGTCGAGGCCACGAGGTTGCAAGCCGATAATCGGCCACTCGGGGCCCAGCGCTTCGGTCAGGTGAATGAACCCCGTCACGCTGTCACCGGCGCCAGGCACACAGTAGATCGGTGCATGCCCGGCGTATCCGGTTTGAATGGTCAGCAATGGCTGATACAACTCCGGTTCAGGCGCCGTCGCGGTTTCCAGTGCCTGGCTGAGCGCTTGCCCGAGTGCCTGGATATGCGGGGTTTTCATCATCGTCCGGTGATCACCGGGCACATCGATGCAATGCAATGTTACGCCGGACAACTTTTCGCTCCAGCCCCTCGTCGGGTCAGGCGTTGACTGTCCTTGCATGAGTTCCTGAGCGCGGAACAGATGAATCGGCTGACGACTCGGGCTGACCCGGTAATGCGCCAACGCCTGCCCATGGGCGGCTTCACGATCAAAGTAATGCCATGCCTGCGCCGACGTCAGCGCAGACAATTCCGGGTCGGGCAAATCCTGCTCCTGACAGCGTTTGAACAGCTCGTCGAACTCGATTCGCTCGACTTCAGCCGACAACAATGCCACACCCGCCAGCGCTTCATGGCTGTCTGCACCAAGCATCATCGAGCGAGCACGGCAGTGATCCAGCAACTGATGGTTGTGCGAGTGCTCGCGGGTCCATTGCGCTTTGTTTTGGCTGGCGGAATTCGGCGCATAAGTGTCGATCATCCCGACAAAAGCCACCGCCTCGTCCATACCCAGCAGTTGCTGGGTGACCTCATAGGCCAGCAGTCCGCCAAATGACCATCCCGCAAGACGATAAGGCCCATGCGGCTGTACTGAGCGGATGATCCCGACGAGTCGTGTTGCCAGACATTCGAAGGTGCGCAGTTGCGGTTGCCCAAGCGCGATGCCGGGCAATCCGTAAATCGGAAAATCACCCTCGATGTGCATGCCCAACGTCGGGAAATACACGTCCCTGCCGCTGAATTCATGCAACAGAAATAGCGGCGTGCCGTGACCACTGGCACGCACCACGACCAACCCTTCCGGTTGTTCGGGAACTTCGCTGCGCTGGCTCAGGAGTGTGCCGACAGATGCAACGCTCGGGTGTTGAAACAGCTCGGCCAATGTCAATTGCAACCCCGCACGCCGCATCAGATTGACCAGTCGAATCGCCAGCAGTGAATGCCCGCCCGATTCGAAGAAATTGTCGTGGCGTCCGATCTGTTCAACGTCAAGCACTTCGCTCCAGATCCGCGCCAGTGCAGTTTCAATCTCACCTTCTGGCGCCTCGAAAACATGGCTGAACACGGCTTCATCTGCGACTTTTGGCAATGCCTTGCGGTCGATTTTGCCGTTGGGAGTCAGCGGCAACACATCGAGAATGACGAAGGCTGCGGGCACCATGTACGCCGGCAACCGCTGCAATACATGCGCTCGCAAGGCTTCAACGGTCGGTGCAGTGCCTTCGCGCAAGGTGCAATAGGCAACCAGCCGCTCAGCGCGCACCAGCACCAGCGCTTCACGAACGAGCGGATGCTCGATCAACCGGGCTTCGATTTCCCCAGGCTCCAGACGCAGGCCATGCAACTTGATCTGGAAGTCGTTACGCCCGAGGAATTGCAGGTTGCCATCGGCGCCGTAACGCACCAGATCGCCGGTCCGGTACAGGCGATCACCGGGCACAAACGGGCTGTCGACAAAGCGCTCGGCCTGCGTTTGTGGCAAGCCCAGATACCCCCGGGCAACCCCGACACCACCGATGTGCAACTCGCCGCCGACACCGAACGGCACCGGCTGGTCATGCGCATCGAGCACATACAACCGGGTATTGCCAATGGCTTTGCCGATCGGCAATTCGGATGTCGGGACCGGCATGTGCGGTTCCAGCGTCCACACCGTGCTGTCGACCGTGGCCTCGGTCGGGCCGTAGACGTTGTGCAAACGTACCCACGGCAAATGCTGACGCACAGCTCGGACCAGCGCAGCAGTCAGTTCGCCACCGCCACAGAAAATGTCGGTGAGGCTACGGCACTCAGCTACATCCTCCACTTCGAGGAACTGTTGCAGCAGCGCCGGCACGAACTGGATAACCGTGATCCGCTGTTCACGGATCAGTTGCGCCAGGCCGGCCGGATCACGATGACCATCGGGGCGAGCCAATACCAGTCGCAGACCGGCGCTCAGCGGCCAGAAAAGCTCCCACACCGAAGCGTCGAAACTCACTGGCGTTTTTTGCAGCAGCGCACTCTGCGCTGTCGGCGGGCAAACCTGCGAACTCCAATGCACCAGATTGCACAGCCCACGATGTTCCAGCATCACCCCTTTTGGCAGGCCGGTAGAACCCGAGGTGTAGATCATGTACGCCAGATTCGAAGCGCTAAGATCGGGCACCTGCGGGTTGCTCTCGGATTGGTCCTGCCAGGTGCAGGCGTCAAAGTCGATCAGTGTCAGATCGGGGTCGTCGAACAGACTTCGAGTCGCACCCTGCATCAGTACGGCCACCGGAGCGCTGTCCTTGAGCATGTAGGCCAGGCGCTCCGCAGGATAAGCCGGGTCCAACGGCACATATGCGCCGCCCGCCTTGAGAATGCCCAGCAGCCCCACCACCAGGTCCGGTCCGCGTTCGACGCAAATCGCCACCCGCGAATCCGCGACCACGCCGTTCTGACGCAAGTGATGGGCCAGACGGTTCGCCCGTGTGTTCAGCTCGGCGTATGTCAGGCGCTGTTCACCTGCCACCACGGCATCTGCCTGCGGTGTGCGCGACACTTGCGCTTCGATCATGGCGTGAATGGTTGGCTGCAGATCACACGCGACATCGGTTGCGTTGAACGCATAAAGCAAACGCTGCCGCTCGCCCTGCGAAAGCATCTCGACCTGTTCCAGCACCGCTTGATCATCGCTGATCAACACTTCGAGCAGCCGCTGGAAGTAACCGACAAACCGTTGCACCGTTGCTTCATCGAACAACGCCGTCGCGTAGTTCAAAGCACCGCGAACCCCTTCGCGGGTTTCGCCCAGACTCAGCGACAGGTCAAACTTCACGAAATGGCTAGCGCCGACTACAGCTTCAAGGGTCAGTTCGCCCAAACTCAGCTCCGGTGCCACGCTGCTGTCCCAGCTCAGCATGGTCTGGAATAACGGGCTATGGGACAGGCTGCGAGCCGGCCGGGTGATTTCCACCACCTGTTCGAATGGCAGATCCTGATGCGCTTGCGCTTCCAGCGTGCGCGCCTTGACCTGCGCCAGCAGCGCTGCACCACTCAACGCCCCGCCGGTTTCGATGCGCAATGCCAAAGTGTTGACGAACATGCCGATCAACCCTTCGGTCTCCGCCCGGCTGCGGTTGGCGACCGGCGAACCGATTACTACATCGGTCTGACCCGACAGGCGACCGAGCAGCATCGCCCACGCACTCAGAATCACCATGTACGGCGTTACGCTATGTCGCTGACACAACGTTTTAAGCCCGGCACTCAGGCGCTCATCCAGCAGCACATCGACGCTGCCGCCGCTGTAGTCCTGCTGCGCCGGACGCGGACGATCCGTTGGCAACACCAGCAAGGCTGGCGCATCGGCCAGCGCCTGTTGCCAATATTCACTTTGGCGTTGCAACACGTCACCGGCCAGCCAGCGCCGTTGCCACACCGCGTAATCGGTATATTGCAGCGCCAATGGCGGCAGCGGATCGACCTGGTCATGACTGAACGCCTGATACAGCGACATCAGTTCGCGAGTCAGCACGCCCATCGACCAGCCATCGGAGATGATGTGGTGCAGCGTCAGCAACAGCACATGATGATCGTCGGCCAAACGCACCAGTCGCCCCCGAATCAATGCATCGTGCTGCAAGTTGAACGCTGCAGAAGCTTCGTCAGCAATCAGTTTTTGCAAGACCTCCTCGGCTTGCGGGTGCTGACGCAAATCCTCGACCCGCAGTAACGAAGCGGGTACGTCTGGCATGATCAACACCTGAGCTTGGTCGTTGGACTCGGCGAAACGGCTGCGCAAGGTTTCGTGACGACTGACGATTCGCGCCAAGCTCCGCTGCAGAGCACTTTCATCGAGTCGACCGCGTAATCGCAGACCGAGCGGGATGTTGTAAGCCGTGTTGCCGCCATCCATCTGCGACAGAAACCACAAGCGTTGCTGGGCGAACGACAATGGCAGCAGTTCGTCGCGCGCCGCCGGCAAAATGTCTGGCAGCGTGCTACGGCCTGCCCGGCTCAGCACATCGGCGACGGCCGCCAGTTCCGGGTTGGCAAACAGATCGCCGAGAGTCAGTTCCAGCCCGAGCTGTTGGCGGACCTGGGACAACATTCGCATCGCCAGCAATGAGTGGCCGCCCAGTTCGAAGAAGCTGTCGCGACGTCCGATCTGTTCGACTTGCAGCACCTCGGCCCACACTCGTGCGAGATTTTCTTCGAGCGCACCGAGCGGAGCTTCATAAGCCCGGCTCAGCAGCGCGTCCTGCGCGGGTGCCGGTAGCGCCTTGCGATCGACCTTGCCATTGTTGTTCAACGGCAAAATGTCGAGCTGTACCCAGGCTGACGGCACCATGTACTCCGGCAGGCGTGCCTGCAATTGTCCGTGCAGGCTGGCGATGTCCAGATCAGCGTGCGCGGTGTAGTAAGCCACCAGACGCATGGTTTCCTGCCCGTCACGTCGCGCCAGCACTACCGCTTCCTTGATGCCCGGACAGCCCAGCAGGCGGTTTTCGATTTCTCCCAGTTCAATCCGGAAGCCGCGAATCTTCACCTGATCGTCATTGCGTCCAATGCACTCCAACTGCCCCGGTGCTTGCCAGCGTGCGAGATCCCCGGTGCGATAGAGCAGCGCATCGGGCCTGGTGCTGAACGGATCGCGAAGGAATTTTTCGGCGGTCAGTTCCGGTCGGTTCAAGTAACCCAGCGCCACGCCCTGCCCGCCGATGTACAGCTCGCCGGTCACGCCCATCGGCACCGGTTGTTGGTACCCGTCGAGCACGTACACCTGAGTGTTGGAGATCGGTCCGCCAATCGGCACGCTGTCGGCGTCTGCGGCCACGGCCTGGACTTCGAAAGTCGTGGCGTACGTGGTGGTTTCAGTCGGCCCGTAGCAATGCACGATCCGCAGTTGTGGCGCCTCGGCCAACAGTCGACGGAACGCCGCCGGATCACCCCGCTCGCCACCACACAGCAGAATGCGCAGGCCTTTGAGCGCCTGCGGAATCAATTGCACGTACTGATTGAACAACGCCGTGGTGACGAACAGCACCGTCGCCCCCGAGGCGTTCAGTTCGCGACCGAATGCTTGTGGATCAAGCAACGTGGCATGATCGATGACCACCACCTGTCCGCCGTTGAGCAACGGCCCCCAAATGTCCATGGTGCTGGCATCGAACGCGGGATTCGAGGCGAACACCACCCGGTCCTGCGCATTGAAATCGGCGTAACCGTTGTTGATCACCAATCTGCCGATGGCACGATGCGGCACCATCACACCTTTGGGCAGGCCTGTGGAACCTGAGGTGTACATGACGTACGCCAGCGACTGCGAGGACTGCGCCAGGCCCGGGTTGTGCGTCGGCTGACCGTCCAGCAGCAAAACATCCAGATCGATGCGGCGTACGGCATATTCGATAGCCTCGGCGCCGAGCGTCAGCAACGCCACTGCCTGGCAGTCCTGCACCATGAACGCCTGACGTTCGGCGGGGGCATTGATATCCAGCGGCACGTAGGCCGCCGCGCATTTGGCAATCGCCAGTTGCGCGACCAGCAGATCCAGCGAACGTGGCAGCAGGATCGCCACCTGATCGCCCGGCTGCACGTTCTGGCCGATAAGGTAATGGGCGAGACGATTGGCGCGAACGTTGAGTTCTTCATAACTCAACGAATGCGAACCATGCCGCGCCGCCACGGCCTGTGGTCGCGTGGCTGCCTGCTGCTCGAAAAGCGCATGCACCGTCAGCGCCTGCGGATACTCGCGCTCGGTGGCGTTGAAATCGAACAGCAGGCGTTGCCGCTCTTCCTCTGCTAAAAGCTGCACTTGTTCCAGCACCGTCTGGTCATTGCCGACCATCGCCCGCAACAGCTGCTGGAAGTAGCCGATATAACGTCGGACGGTCGATTCATCGAACAACGCCGTGGCGTAGTTCAGCGAACCGCGAATGCCCCCCTGCACCTCACCCAGCGTCAACGTCAGGTCGAACTTGGCGATCTGGCCTGTGGCGGCGAGACCTTCGAGCACCAGGTCGCCCAGACGCAGATTCGGGCCTACGCTGCTGTCCCAGCTCAACGTCGTCTGAAACAACGGACTGTGCGCCAGGCTGCGCACCGGCCGGGTGATTTCTACCACCTGTTCAAATGGCAGATCCTGATGGGCCTGCGCCTCCAGTGTGCGGACCTTGACCTGCGCGAGTAACGCTTCGACGTTCAGCTCGCCGGAAGTGTCGATGCGCATGGCCAGCGTGTTGACGAACATGCCGATCAAGCCTTCGACCTCGGCTCGGGTGCGATTGGCCACCGGCGAGCCGATCAGCACATCCGACTGGCCGGACAAGCGACTCATCAGCATCGCCCAGGCACTCAACATTGCCATGTACGGCGTTACACCGTGACGCTGGCAAAGCGTCTTGAGCCCGGCACTGAGGTTTTCGTCCAGCACCACGTCAACGTTGCTGCCGCTATAGTCCTGCTGCGCCGGGCGCGGACGGTCGGTCGGCAGTAACAGCAAGGCCGGTGCATCGGCCAGCGTCTGTTGCCAGTATTCACTCTGACGCTGCAACACCTCGCCGCTCAGCCAGCGCCGTTGCCACACTGCGTAGTCGGTGTATTGCAGGGCCAGCGGCGGCAGCGGATTTTCCGCGTTTTGACGGAACGCCTGATACAGCGCCATCAGTTCGCTGGTCAACACGCCCATCGACCAGCCGTCAGCGATGATGTGGTGCACCGTCAGCAACATGACATGCTCATCGTCCGCCAGACGTACCAGTCGCCCGCGAATCAGTTGATCGTTCTGCAAATCGAAAGCTGTCGAGTTTTCCTCCTCGATCAGCGCCTGCAAGGCCTCGTCAGCCTGAGGGTTCCGGCGCAAATCTTCGAGCTGCAGCAACCGGTCGTTGTCGGCTGGCACAATCAGCACCTGCGCTTCGTCGTTGACCCGTATGAAGCGGCTGCGCAAGGTTTCGTGACGAGCAACAATTCGGGCCAGTGCCTGTTGCAATGCTTCTTCATCGAGTCGACCGCGCAAGCGCAGGCCAATCGGGATGTTGTAGGCCGAATTGCCACCCTCCATCTGTGCCAGAAACCACAGGCGTTGCTGGGCAAACGATAGCGGCAGCGCGGTATCACGCGGCGCCGGCAGAATATCCGGCAGCGTGCTGCCTGCGGCACGGCTCAACTGATCGGCGACCGCAGCGAGTTCAGGGTTGGCGAACAACTCGCTCAGCACCAGCTCCAGCCCCAACCGCTGGCGAACCTGCGCCACCATGCGCATCGCCAACAGCGAGTGGCCGCCAAGTTCGAAGAAGTGATCCTGGCGCCCGACCCGTTCGACTTGCAGAACGTCGGCCCAAACCTCTGCCAGGGCGATTTCCAGCTCGCCTTGCGGGGCCTGATATTCCCGGGTAAACAGCGCCGTAAAGTCGGGCGCGGGCAAAGCCTTGCGGTCGACCTTGCCATTGGCGGTCAGCGGCAAGGCGTCGAGTCTGACGTAGGCCACCGGCACCATGTACTCAGGCAATCGGGCCAGCAGTTGCGCACGTAACTCGCCCACCAGCAGCGGCTCGACGTGCGCTTGCTCGGTGAAGTACGCCACCAGTCGCGGCTGACCAGGTTCGTCCTCACGGGCCAGCAACACGGCGTCCTGAACGCCCGACAATTGGTTGAGGCGTGTTTCGATTTCACCGAGTTCGATCCGCATGCCACGGATTTTCACTTGATCGTCGTTGCGACCGAGATAGTCGAGCGTGCCGTCTTCGAGCCAGCGAGCGAGGTCTCCGGTGCGGTACATCCGCGCATCTGGCAGGTTGCTGAACGGGTCGCGCAGAAAACGTTCAGCCGTCAGTTCTGCACGGTTCAGATAACCTCGGGCCACACCCGCACCGCCAACGTACAGCTCACCCGGGACACCCATCGGCACCGGGCGCTGCTGTTCATCGAGCAGGTAAACAGAGCCGTTCGCCACCGGTCGCCCAATGTGCAACATCTCGCCCGCCGCGATGCGTCCAGCCGTGGCGACCACGGTGGCCTCGGTCGGGCCGTAGTTGTTGATCACCTCGAAAGACTGATCACGACTGAACTGACGCAGGCGATCACCGCCGATCAAAAGTGTGCGCAGGGTCGGGTGCCCAAGGTTCTGGCTGAAGGCATATTCGGCAATCGGCGTTGGCAGAAAGCTCACGTCCAGCGGCTGCGCACGCCACCATTCAAGCAGCGCATCGATGTCTTCGCTGCCCTCATGAACCGGCGCCAAGTGCAGGGTCGCCCCCGCACACAACGCCGGCCAGACTTCCCACGCCATGGCATCGAAGCCGAACCCGGCCAGGCTTGAGGTGTGACGTCCGGCCTGCAAATCAAACGCCTCGCAGTGCCAGTCCACCAGATTGGCCAGCGTGTGGTGTTCGACCATTACGCCTTTCGGCAGGCCGGTGGAGCCCGAGGTGTAGATCACGTAAGCCAGATGCCGTGTCGTCAGAGCCGGCAACCAAGGGTTATGAGTGAACTGCGAGGGCCATGCACCGAGATCCAGATCAATCACCGGCACGGCCAGTTCCGGTAAACGTGCACGCAGATCGCTTTGAGTCAGGACGAGGGACGGAGCACTGTCGTCGAGCAAGTAGCTCAAGCGCTCGAGCGGATGCGCCGGATCAATCGGCACATAACCGGCACCTGCCTTGAGAATCGCGACCAGTCCGACCAGCGTGTCCAGGCCACGTCGCGCGACGATGGCAACGCGGTCGTCGGGCCGCACACCCGATGCGATCAGATGATGCGCCAGCGCGTTGGCTCGGCGGTTGAGTTCGGCGTACGTCAGCCGAGCGCCGCCAGCCACCGCTGCCAGCGCGCCGGGCCGCTCGGCCACCTGCCGTTCGAAGCGCTGGACAATCGTCAGCGCTGTCGAATAAGCCGCGCGAGTTGCGTTGAATGCGACCAACAAGCGCTGGTGTTCCTCAACCGGGAGGATCGACAGCCGACCAAAGCCCTGATGTGGCTCTTGATCCAGAGCGTTTAGTAACGAAGACAATGCAGCTTGCAGGTAATCGCAGATTCGCCGTGCATCAATTCCGGCACCGGCCAGTGCCGTCAGACTGAAGCCTTGGCCGAGGTCGTCGACACTGAGGGTCAGGCGATAATTGGTGTGTTCTTCGGCTTCCAGCAACTGCATACCGTGCCAGGCGGCTTCAACCTCGGCAGATACCGGACCCGCCGGTGTGCTGTGGCGATAATTGAACAGCGTGCTGAACAGCGGCGTGCCGGCGGCCATCGCGCTGCACTGCTGAATCTGCGCCAACTGTACGTGTTCATGCTGCAGCAACTCACTCAAGCGTTGATGCGTGGCCAGTGCCGCGCCTTTCACGCTGTGCCCGCGCAGATCGATGCGCAGCGGCAAGGTATTGATGAATACACCCAATGCCCGCTCCGAGCCTTCACCGCCCTGCAATCGCCCGAGCATCACGGTGCCAAACACCACATCCTCGCGGCTCGACAGTTGCCCCAGAACTTGCGCCCAGGCCAGGTGCATCAGGCTTGCGGCGCTTACCCCCAAGCGCCTGGCCTGGCTGCGTATGCTGTGACTCAAAGGGCTTGGCAACGTGAGTTGTGCCTGCTCGGCTGGCCCTTCATGCGTCGAGTTCAGGCCGTAGGGCAAGGTAGGCTCGCAGACATCGCCAAGCATCTCGCGGAAGAATGTTTGATGCGCTTGTTCACTCAGGCCTGAGCGGGTATGCGCGACATAGTTACGGTACGGCACCGGCTCGGCCAGACGCTGCGACTCGCCAAGCAGAACCGCCTGCATTTCCTGTTGCAGCACTTGCAGGGCAACGTGGTCCATCACCAGGTGATGGAACAGCAGCAACGCCACCACGCGCTGATTGAGCGTATCCCGGGCGTGCACCACGCGCATCAGCGGCGCCTGGTCGATGGCCATGCGATACACACCACTGTCGAACCGCTGACGCAACCGCGCCAACGCATCATCACTCTGCGCATCCAGCGGCACGGCTTCGCAGACCAGCGCAGCTTGGCGCCAGACGACTTGCACTGGTTCATCCAGACCGTCCCAGAACAGCGAGGTACGCAGGATGTCATGTCGCTCAATGACCTTTTGCAAGGCCTGGGCAAAAGCGTTCAGCCGTTGCTCATCGGCAAAGGCAAACTGCGCTTGCAACACATACGGATCACCCGCCGGCGCCGAGAGGTGATGGAACAGAATGCCGGCCTGCAACGGCGCCAGCGGATAAATATCCTGCACATTGGCCGCGCCGCCGGGAATGCTGGCGACGATCCGGTCGATGGCTGCCTGCTCAAGTGCCACCAGCGGCAGCAACTCAGGGGTGATGCGTGTGCAGTCAGGCGAGATCAAATTGCGCGAAACTTCCGTTTCAGGCTCACCGCCCACCGCCGCGGCCAGAGCGGCCAGTGTCGGTTGACCGAACAGCACGCGGATATCGGCCGTCAGCCCTGCACGACGCATGCGTGCGACCAGGTTGACCGCCATCAATGAATGCCCGCCCAGTTCGAAGAAATGGTCGTTGCGCCCTACCCGCTCGACGTTGAGCAACTCGGCCCAGAACTGCGCCAGCGTGATTTCGACATCGCCGACCGGGGCTACGTATTCACGGGTGGCGAGTGTCGATTGATCCGGCGCGGGCAAGGCCTTGCGGTCTATTTTGCCGTTCGGGGTCAGAGGCAAATCCTGCAGATGCACAAACAGCGCCGGGACCATGTAGTCCGGCAAGTGCTCAAGTAACCGACTGCGCAGCACGTCGATATCCAGCGGATCGCCGGTGTAATACGCCACCAGACGCTGATCGCCCGGGACGTCTTCGCGGGCCAGCACCACGGCTTCCTGCACCGGTTCGATGCGCGCCAGGTGCGCCTGAATCTCACCGAGTTCGATGCGCAGACCACGGATTTTTACCTGATCGTCATTGCGGCCCAGATACTCGATATTGCCGTCCGCCAGATAACGCCCGACATCGCCAGTGCGGTACATCCGTGCATGGATCTGGTCACTGAACGGGTCTTTGAGAAAGCGCTCGGCCGTCAGCTCGGGCCGGTTCAGGTAACCACGGGCCACCTGCACGCCACTGACGTACAACTCGCCGATCACGCCGTGAGGCACCGGCTGCTGGTGGGTATCGAGAATGTACAGGCGAGTATTGCTGACCGGCTTGCCAATCGGCGGCGCAATTTGGGGCACCGGCGATTGCGGTTCCAGTGTCCATACCGTGCTGTCGACCGTGGCCTCGGTCGGGCCATAAACATTGTGCAGTCGCACGTGCGGCAAGCGCTCCCGCACACGCTGTACCAGCGCAGCCGTCAGCTCACCGCCACCACAAAAGACGTCGGTGAGACTGCGGCAATCGCTCACCCCGTCCAGTTCGAGAAATTGTTGCAGCAACGCTGGAACGAACTGAATGACACCGATCTGTTGTTCATCGATAAGCCGCGCCAGACTGGCCGGATCGCGATGTGCGTCAGGGTTGGCCAACACCAGTCGCAACCCGGCGGTCAATGGCCAGAACAGCTCCCACACCGACGCATCGAAACTGAACGGGGTCTTCTGCAACAACGCCGTACCCAGCGCAAGCGGACAAAGCTGCGTGCTCCAGTGCAGTAAATTGCTCAGGCTGCGGTGTTCGACCATCACCCCTTTGGGGGTGCCCGTGGAGCCTGAGGTATAGATCACGTAGGCCAGATTTTCGGCGCTCAGGCCGGGCACCTGCGGATTGCTCCGAGGCTGGTCTTGCCAGACGCAATCATCGAAGTCGATCAATGTTGTGGCGGATGCGTCCAGCAAACCGCGAGTCGCGGCGTGCACCAGCACCGCCACCGGCGCACTGTCCGCAAGCATGTAGGCCAGGCGTTGCGCCGGATACATCGGGTCCAGCGGCACATAGGCGCCGCCCGCCTTGAGAATGCCAAGCAGACCGACAACCAGATCGACTCCGCGCTCGACGCAAATCGCAACAGGGCAATCCAGTCCCACGCCTTGCTCACGCAGATGATAGGCCAACTGATTGGCCCGGCGGTTCAATTCCGCATAGCTCAGGCGCTGCTCGCCCGCGACCACGGCGTCCGCCTGCGGAGTGCGCAGAACCTGCGCCTCGAACAAGCCATGAATGGTCTGCTCAAAATCGAATTCGACGTCAGTTGCATTGAAGTCCAGCAGTAAATGCTGACGCTCCTCGTCCGCCAGTATTTCCGTTTGCTCCAGCACCGCGTGATCATTGCTGACCATCGCTTGCAACAGCCGCTGGAAGTAGCCGACATAACGCTGCACCGTTGATTCATCGAACAACGCTGTGGCGTATTCAAGCGAGCCGCGAATCGAGTCTCGCGCTTCGGCCAACGTCAGCGACAGATCGAACTTGGCAAAGTGGCTCGGCTCGGCGACCCCTTCCAGGGTCAAATCGCCAAGGCTCAAACCTGGGCCATGGCTGCTGTCCCAACTGAACATCGCCTGAAACAGCGGGCTGTGCGCCATGCTGCGCAGCGGTCGGGTGATTTCCACGACCTGCTCGAATGGCAGATCCTGGTGAGTCTGCGCCTCCAGCGTGCGCGCCTTGACCCGCGCCAGCAGCGCCTCGACGCTCAGCTCGCCCGAGGTGTCGATGCGCAAGGCCAGGGTGTTGACGAACATGCCGATCAACCCTTCGATCTCGGCGCGGGTGCGGTTGGCCACCGGCGAGCCGATCACCACATCCGGCTGACCCGACAACCGCGCAAGCAGCATGGCCCAGGCACTGATCAGCGTCATATACAGAGTTACGCCATGGCGCTGACACAGCGCCTTGAGCCCGGCGCTCAGGCGTTCATCCAATACCACCTCGACACTGCTGCCGGCGTAGTCCTGCTGCGCCGGACGCGGACGATCGGTCGGCAACATCAGCAACGCCGGCGCTCCGGCCAGAGTCTGCTGCCAGTATTCACTTTGCCGTTGCAGCACTTCACCGCTGAGCCAGCGTCGTTGCCACACCGCGTAGTCGGTGTATTGCAGCGTCAGCGCTGGCAGCGGATCGGCCTCGCCATGGCTGAACGCTTGATACAGCGCCATCAACTCGCGGGTCAGCACGCCCATCGACCAACCGTCAGAGATGATGTGATGCAGGGTCAGCAGCAGAACATGGTGATCGTCGGCCAAACGCACCAGACGTCCACGAATCAACGGATCGTCCTGCAAGTCGAACGGCCCCGAGGCTTCACCCTGGATCAGTGCCTGCAAGGCTTCGTCGGGCTGCGGATGCTTGCGCAGATCTTCAACGCGCAGCAGTAGACCGCTGTCGACAGGCGCAATCAGCACCTGCGCTTCGTCGTCGAATTGCGCGAAGCGGCTGCGCAGGGTTTCGTGACGGGCGACGATCCTCGCCAATGCCTGTTGCAATGCATTAGCGTCGAGGCGCCCGCGTAGACGCAGGGCAATCGGGATGTTGTAAGCGGTGTTGGCCCCTTCCATCTGCGCCAAAAACCATAGGCGCTGCTGGGCAAAAGACAACGGCAATGCGCCGTCACGCGGCACCGGCAAAATCTCTGGCTGAGTGCAGCGACCGGCGTCACTCAGCACCGCAGCGACGGCAGCCAGTTCAGCATTGGCGAACAGGTCACCCAGTGCCAACTCGACGCCGAGACGCTGACGCACCTGTGACACCATGCGCATCGCCAGCAGCGAATGGCCGCCAAGTTCGAAGAAATGATCCTGGCGCCCGACCTGTTCGACTTGCAGCACGTCGGCCCAGATCTGCGCCAATGTAGTTTCCAGCGCGCCCTGTGGCGCCTGATATTCGCGGGTGAACAGCGCCGCACGATCCGGTTTCGGCAATGCCTTGCGGTCGACCTTGCCATTGGCGGTCAGCGGCAAAACCTCGAGTTTGACGAAGGCTGCCGGCACCATGTACTCGGGCAAATGCGCCAGCAGATGCGCACGCAGTTCGCCCACGGCCAGCGGTTCGACCTGGGCCTGCCCGGTGAAGTACGCCACCAGTCGCGGCTGACCGGGCTCGTCCTCGCGGGCCAGCAGAACGGCTTCCTGGATACCCGGCAATTGGTTCAGGCGCGTTTCGATTTCACCGAGCTCGATCCGCACGCCACGGATTTTCACCTGATCGTCATTACGACCGAGATACTCGACGGTGCCGTCCTCGCGCCAGCGCGCAAGGTCACCAGTGCGGTACATACGCGCGCTCGCGGTGTTGCTGAAAGGATCGCGCAGAAAGCGCTCGGCCGTCAGTTCAGGCCGATTCAGGTAACCTCGGGCAACGCCGGCGCCACCGACGTAGAGTTCACCGGTAACACCGATCGGCAGCGGACGTTGCAGCTGATCAAGGATATACACCGAGGCGTTGGTCAGCGGTTTGCCGATGTGCAGCACCTCGCCCGCCTCGACCCGGCCCGACGTGGCAACCACGGTAGCCTCGGTCGGGCCATAGTTGTTGATCACCTCGAAATGCTGGTTGCGGCTGAACTGCCGCAGGCGGTCACCGCCGATCAGCAGCGTGCGCAAGGTCGGGTGTTCAAGATTCTGGCTGAAGGCATATTCGGCAATCGGCGTTGGCAGAAAACTCACGTCCAGCGGTTGCGCACGCCACCATTCGAGCAGTGCATCGATGTCTTCGTTGCCATCGTGAACCGGTGCCAGATGCAGGGTCGCACCTGCACACAACGCCGGCCAGACTTCCCAGGCCATGGCGTCGAAGCCGAACCCGGCAAGGCTTGAAGTGTGGCGCCCGGCGCACAGATCGAAGGCCTGACAGTGCCAGTCGACCAGATTGGAAAGCGTGTGGTGCTCGACCATCACCCCTTTGGGTTGCCCCGTCGAACCAGAGGTGTAGATGACGTAGGCCAGGTGCCCGGTGGTCAGGCCTGACACTTGCGGATCGAGTGAGGCACCGAGTGGCCAGGTGCGCGGATCAAGGTCGATCACCGGGACGTTCAGATTCGGCAGGCGCCCGCGCAGATCGTTTTGAATCAACACCGCCACCGGGGCGCTATCTTCAAGCAGATAATTCAAGCGCTCGGCCGGATGCGCCGGATCGATCGGCACGTAACCGCCGCCAGCCTTGAGAATCGCCACCAGCCCCACCAGCGTATCCAGCCCGCGTCGGGCGACGATGGCCACGCGGTCGTCAAGCTTGAGCCCCGATTCAATCAAATGATGCGCCAGTGCATTGGCACGCCGATTCAGCTCGGCATAGGTCAACTGCTCGCCGGCAAAGGTCGCTGCCAGTGCCTCGGGCCGTTCAGCCACCTGAGCCTCGACGCGCTGATGAATCGTCAGTGAGTTCGGGTAATCCACCTGCGTGGCATTGAAACCGCGCAACACTTGTTCGCGCTCGGTCGCCGGCAGAATCGGCAATTGGTCGAGAGGTGAATCCGGCGCCTGTTCCAGCGCCTGAACCAGACTTTCCAGCGCGCAATGCAGGTAATGACAGACCCGCTGCGGCTCGATTTGTGTGGTCGCCAGCAACGTCAGGCGAAAAGCATCGCCCAGATCATCGACGCTCAGGGTCAGCGGGTAGTTGGTGCGTTCCTCGGAGCGCAAATTGCTGATGCCTTGCCACGCCGCGACCGTTTCGGCACTCGCCGCTGAGGCGTTGTGGCTGTGTCGATAATTGAGCAGCGCGCTGAACAGCGGAGTCGGCGCCACCACGTTGCTGCAGCGTTGCGCCAGCGCCAGCGGTGCGTGCTCGTGGCGCATCAAAGCGGTCAGCCGCGCATGGGTTGCATTGACAGCGGCGCGCACGCCCTGCCCATCGATATCCACCCGCAGCGGCAAAGTGTTGATGAAAATCCCCAGCGCCCGTTCAACCGCCTCGGCCCCTTGCATGCGCCCCATCAAGACTGTGCCGAACACGACGCTCTGCTTACCGGTCAGCACCGCCAATACCTGCGCCCAGCCGAGGTGAAACAGACTGGCGGTGCTCACGCCAAGCAGACGGGCCTGGGTGCGTAAACGCTGCCCGAGCAGCGCTTCGACCGGCAAACTGACCTCGGCGATGTCGCCGCCGTCGCCCTGTACATCCTGCAAGCCGAACGGCAATGTCGGCTCATCGATGTCGCTGAGCATGTCGCGAAAGAACGTCTCGTGCTCAGCTTCGCTAATGCCCAGCCGCGCCTGCGCCACGTAATTGCGAAACGGCACTGGTCGCCCCAGCAACTCACTTTGCCCGGTCAGACAGGCGAGCATTTCATGGCGCACGACATCCAGCGCCGAGTGGTCCAGCGCCATGTGGTGAAACAGCAGCGTGGCGATCAGACGTTGCCCCGCCTCGTCCCAGGCATACGCCAGACGCAATAACGGCGCGCGGCTGACATCCAGTCGAAAGTGGCGGATGTCGAAGCGTTCCAGCAGATGCGCCAGAACATCAGTGTCCGCATCGGGTAGCGAGACTTCTTCCACCGGCAGCGTTGCCTGACGCCAAACCACCTGCAACGGCGCATCCAGCCCTTCCCAGATCACAGCGGTGCGCAGAATGTCATGGCGATCGATCACGGTTTGCAAGGCTTGAGCGAATGCCTGGAAACGCTCATGACTGGCGAATGCAAAGTGCGACTGCATGACGTAGGGGTCGCCCTCACCGCCGCTGGCATGGTGATAGAGAATGCCTTCCTGCAACGGTGCCAGCGGATAAATATCCTGCACATTGGCGGCACAACCCGGCACATCGGCGACGATACGTTCGATGGTGGCCTGGTCCAGTTCAACGAGGGTCAGCATGGCCGGGGTAATGTGCGTAGTGCCGGGGATTATCCCGTTGGCCGGCACCTCGACCTGGCCATTCTTGACTGGCGAATATTGCCCGGCCTTGATCAGTTCGATCAGCGCCGGTTTATGTTCGCGCAACAGCGCCAACAACGCCGGATCGTTCAATGCCTGCTTGTTGCCGTTGACCCGCAATTGGTCGTCCGCGACCGCCAGCTGGATATCTTTTGCCTTCAGTGTCGCCAACAGTTCGATCACGTTCACAGGACGATCTCCATTCTTTCGGTAATTGCGGCGTAGCCGGCCAGCGTCGGTTGCTCGAACAACGACCTGACATCGGCTTCCATGCCTTCCTGACGTAACCGGCCGATCAAACTGACCGCCAGTAATGAGTGACCACCCAACTCGAAGAAATGGTCGTGACGCCCTACCCGTTCGACATTGAGCAATTCCGCCCACAGCCGTGCGAGGGTGATTTCCACATCCCCCATCGGCGCTTCGTATTCGCGGCTGTTGATTGCAGACTGGTCCGGCGCGGGCAAGGCCTTGCGATCCAGTTTGCCGTTCGGACTGAGCGGCAGGTTGTCGAGACGGACGAATACCGCAGGCACCATGTAATCCGGCAGATGCTGGAGCAAATGACTGCGCAACTCATCTACAGGGACTTGCTGGCCGGTGTAGTACGCGACCAGGCGCTTGTCGCCCGGCACGTCTTCACGGGCCAGCACCACGGCTTCCTGCACGCCGTCGATTTGCGTCAAACGCGCCTGAATCTCGCCGAGTTCGATGCGCAAGCCACGGACTTTCACCTGATCGTCGTTGCGCCCCAGATACTCGATATTGCCGTCGGCCAGATAGCGCGCGACGTCGCCGGTGCGGTACATCCGCGCATTCGGCTGCGTATTGAACGGGTCGTTGAGGAAGCGTTCGGCGCTCAGCTCTGGACGGTTCAGGTAACCACGAGCCACCTGCACGCCGCCGATGTACAGCTCACCGATCACCCCTTGTGGCACCGGTTGTTGTTGCGCATCGAGGATGTACATCCGGGTGTTGGCAATCGGTCTGCCAATCGGTGTGTTGTCGGCGGTTTGCTCTACCGATCCGGCGCAATGCCAGGCCGTGACGTCCACCGCTGCTTCGGTCGGACCGTACAGGTTATGCAGCTCGCTGCCCGGCAGTTGCTGCTTGAAGCGCCGAACCAAAGAACCCGGCAAGGCTTCACCACTGCACATCACCTGACGCAGCGTACCGCACTGCTGACTGTCGCCGTGGGCAAGGAAAACGTCGAGCATCGACGGTACAAAGTGCAGCGTGGTGATGTTTTCGGCTGCGATCACTTCGCTCAGATACAGCGGCTCTTTGTGTCCGCCCGGGCGCGCCATGACCAGACGCGCACCGGTCATCAGTGGCCAGAAAAACTCCCAGACCGACACGTCGAAACTGAATGGGGTTTTTTGCAACACGCTGTCGGCGGCGGTCAGGCCATAAGCCTCCTGCATCCACAGCAAGCGGTTGACCACCCCGGCATGCTCGTTGATCACGCCTTTGGGTTGACCGGTGGAGCCGGAGGTGTAGATCACATACACCGGCGTCTGCGGGCTCAATTCCGGAACCTGCGGATTATCGGCAGGCAGCGACTGCCAGGTCTCTTGATCAAGATCGATCACCGGCACTGCAATATCGCCGAGCAATTCACGTGTCGACCCTTGCACCAGTACGGCCGCCGGCGCGCTGTCCGCCAGCATGTAGGCGATTCGTTCCTGCGGATAAGCCGGGTCAAGCGGCACATAAGCGCCGCCAGCCTTGATGATTGCCAGCAGGCCGACGACCATTTGCAGACCGCGCTCAACGCAGATCGCCACTCGCGAATCGGCGGTTACACCCTGTGCGCGCAAATGATGAGCCAGACGATTCGCCCGCTCATTCAAAGCTGTGTAGGTCAGTGGCTGCCCGTTCGCTACAACCGCAACAGCCTGAGGCGTACGCCGGACTTGCGCCTCGAACAATCCGTGAATCGTCTGATTCAGGTCGTATTCGACGTCAGTGGCATTCAGCTCGAACAGCAACTTGTGGCGTTCCTGCTCCTGCAATATCGACAGGCGATTCAACGGCAGATGCGGCGTCTGCTCCAGTGCATCGGCCAACGCCGACAGCGCGCTCTGCATATAGCCACAAACCCGCACCGCGCCAATGCTGGCAGGTGTCATCGCGGTAAGGTGAAAGCTGCTGGCCAAATCATCGACGTTCAGGCTCAGCGGATAGTTGGTGCGTTCTTCGCTGGAAAGATTCTCGATGCCTTCCCACGCCAGACGATTGCTCTGCTGTTGCTCCTCGCTGTCGCCGTGGCGGTAATTGAGCATCGCGCTGAACAACGGCGACGGCGCGGTCACGCCGCTGCAACGTTGCGCCAGAGCCAGCGAAGCATGTTCATGGCCGAGCAGTTCGGTCAGTCGTGCATGCGTGGCTTTTACCCCGGCGCGCACGTGGGTTTCGCCCAGATCCACACGCAGCGGCAAGGTGTTGATGAACATCCCTAAACCGCGATCAGCACCTGTCCCACCCTGCATCCGGCCCAACAGCACGGTGCCGAATACCACCCGATCCTGACCGGACGTTGCCGCCAGCACTTGCGCCCAGGCCAGATGGAACAGACTGGCCACGCTGACGCCCATTTGCCGCGCATGTCCTCGTAAACGCCGTGCCAGCGCCTCGGGCACTGGCTGGCGGACTTCCTCAATGTCATGCCCGTCACCGCGCACATCGATCAGGCCGAACGGCAGCGTCGGCTCATCGACATCGCCGAGCATTTCACGGAAATACGCCTCGTGCTCCTGCTCGCTGACGCCCAGACGCGTCTGCGCCACGTAATTGCGATAGGGCACGGCGGCCAACAGTGGCTGGTTCTGACCGAGCAGGATCGCCTGCATTTCCTGGCGAACGACATCCAGTGCGGTGTGATCCAGCGCGATGTGATGGAACAACAGCATGGCGGCCACCCGGTGGTTGACCGGGTCACGCGCATACACCAGTCGAATCAGCGGTGCCTGGCTGAGATCAATCCGGAAATGTCGTGCGTCGAAGCGCGCATACAACTGAGTCAAGACATCCCCGGACGCCGGGCTCAGCACTGCCTCTTGCAACGGCAAATCAGCTTCACGCCAGACCACTTGCACAGGTGTGGTCAAACCTTCCCAGACCACGCCTGTACGCAGGATGTCGTGACGCTGCATGACCTGACGCAACGCGGCGGCGAAGGCTTGAAGACGTTCGATATTGTCGAACGCCAGGCGCGATTGCAGCAGATAGGGATCGCCCTGCGCCGCACTCAAGTGGTGATAAAGAATGCCTTCCTGCAACGGCGCCAATGGATAGATATCCTGCACATTGGCAGCGCCACCCGGCACCGTGGCGACTATGCGCTCGATGGTCGGTTGATCCAGTTGCACCAGCGTCAACATGTCCGGCGTGATCTGCGTACAACCCGCAGGAATACCATTGGCCGGCACTTCGACTTCGCGCCCGCTGCCGACTGCCGCAGCCAGTGCCGCCAGCGTCGGCTGGCTGAACAGCACTCGCACGTCGGTGCTCAAACCGAGCTGACGCATCCGTTCGATCAGGCTCACCGCCAGCAACGAATGGCCGCCCAGCTCAAAGAAGTTGTCGTGACGACCGACTTGTTCGACCCGCAATACCTCGGACCAGATCTGCGCCAGCGCGATTTCCACCGCGCCCAGCGGCGCGGCGTATTCGTGGCTGAGCCAGGCGTCCTGATCCGGGTCAGGCAAGGCCTTGCGGTCGAGTTTGCCGTTGGCGGTCAGTGGCAGCGACTGGAGTTGAACGTACGCCGCTGGCACCAGTGCCTGCGGCAAGCGGGCCTGCAAATGCGAGCGCAAGTCTTCGATATCCAGCGCACTACGCTCGGTAAACCAGGCGATCAAACGTTCTTCGCGCACCAGCACCACGGCATCCTGTACCGCCGGATGACTGGCCAGCGCCGCTTCGATTTCACCGAGTTCCACGCGCACACCGCGCAGCTTCACCTGATCGTCGTTACGCCCCAGGTATTCGATATTGCCGTCAGCCAACCAGCGTGCGAGGTCGCCGGTGCGGTACATTCGCGCTTGTGGTTCGTCACTGAACGGGTCTTCGAGAAAGCGTTCGGCGGTCAGTTGCGGCCGGTTCAGGTAACCCCGCGCCACACCCGCGCCACCGACATACAACTCGCCGGGTACGCCGACCGGCACCGGACGTAGCTGCTCATCGAGCAGGTAGATCCTGGCGTTGGCTATCGGCCGACCAATGTGCAGCAACTGTCCGGCCTCGACCGGGCCGGAGGTGGCAACCACTGTGGCCTCGGTCGGGCCATAGTTGTTAATCACCTGATAGGTCTGGTTGTGATTGAACTGACGCAAGCGATCACCGCCGATCAGCAACGTGCGCAGCGTCGGGTGATGCAGCTTGCGGCTGAACGCATATTCGGCCACCGGAGTTGGCAGGAAGCTCACTTGCAACGGCTGCGCGGCCCACCAGTCAAGCAGCTCATCGAGATGCTCGTTGCCGATCGATTGCGGTGGCAGGTGCAGGGTCGCACCGACGCACAAGGCCGGCCAGACTTCCCACGCCATCGCATCAAAACCGAAGCCGGCAACGCTGGCGGTGTGGCTACCGGTGTGCAGATCGAACGACTCGGCGTGCCAGTGCACAAGGTTTTCCAGAGTCGCGTGTTCAACCATCACGCCTTTGGGCTCACCGGTCGAGCCCGAGGTGTAGATCACGTAGGCCAGGTGTGACGGGGTCAACGTCGGCAGTTGCGGATTGGTGTCGGACAGGTGCTGCCAGGACTCGTGATCCAGATTGATCACAGGCACCGCGCCCAATAGATCGCGAGTCGAGTCCTGCGCCAGTACCACCACCGGATCGCTGTCCTGCAACAGATAGGCGATGCGCGCCGACGGATAGGCCGGATCGACCGGCACGTAACCGGCGCCGGCCTTGAGGATTGCCAGTAACGCCACGAGCATTTGCGGGCTGCGACGCAGGCACACGGCAATTCGCTGATCCGGCTGCACACCCAGACTGAGCAAGTGATGAGCCAGACGATTGGCCCGTTGATTGAGCTGAAAATAAGTCAGTTGCTGGTCGCCCTGAATCACCGCCAGCGCCTGCGGATGACGCTCGGCTTGCGCCTCCACCAGCGCATGGATCGTCGCGCCGCGAGGGTACGCCGCCAAATGCTGGTTGAAACCGACCAGCAAACGCTCCTGCTCCAGAACAGGAAGAATCGGCAAGCCGTTGAGTGGCGCTTGCGGCGTCAATTCCAATGCCTGCACCAGATGCTCCAGCGCAGTGTGCATGTATTCGCAAATGCGATGCGCGCCGATCCGGGTGTCCGCCAGCACCGTCAGGGCGAAGCTGTCACCGAGGTCGTCGACACTCAGGGTCAGCGGATAGTTGCTGCGCTCTTCGCCACCGAGCAGGCGCACGCCTGCCCATATGCCCTGACCATCACGCGGCTGCGCTTCGGCAGCCGTGTGCCGGTAATTGAGCAACGCGCTGAACAACGGTGCCGAGCCGGGGATTGCACTGCAACGCTGCGCCAAGGCCAGCGAGGCATGCTCATGCGCCAACAGCGCTGTCAGCCGCGCATGGGTGGTTTTCACTGCGGCGCGCACGCCTGCGCCGGTATCGACCCGCAGCGGCAAGGTATTGATGAATACGCCCAACGCTCGATCCGCACCCTCGCCGCCCTGCAGACGTCCCATCAGCACGGTGCCGAACACCACTTCGTTGCGCCCGGACAGCGCGCCCAGCACCTGCGCCCAAGCGAGATGCATCAGGCTCGCGGAGCTGACCCCCATCTGCCGTGCCTGATCGCGCAAGCGCACATTCAATCCGCTATCGACCGCTTGCAACGCTTGCTCGATATCGCCGCCATCGCCCTGTACATCCTGCAAACCGAACGGCAAGGTCGGCTCTTCGATATCCCCGAGCATCTCGCGGAAAAACGCTTCATGCTCTTGCTCGGCAGCGCCCAGACGGGCCTGCGCCACATAGTTGCGGTAAGGCATCGGGGGCGTGAGGGAGTCGGTCTGATCGAACATGAACGCACGCATTTCCTGCCCTACCACGTCCATCGCGGTGTGATCGAGGATCAAATGCTGGAACAACACAATCGCCACTACCCGTTGCTGCGCAGGGTCCTCGGCATAGACGATGCGCATCAGCGGCGCCTGATGCAGGTCAAGCCGGTAATGACGGGCGTCGAAACGCTGGTGCAACTGCTCGAGAATATCGCCGTCCGCCGAGTCCAGCGGCACCTTCTGCACCACCAGTTGTGCCTGGCGCCATACCACTTGTTGCGGGCTCGGCAGACCTTCCCAGACCACGCTGGTGCGCAGAATGTCGTGGCGGGCGATGACTCGCTGCAGGTTGTCGGCAAAATTGCGCAGGCGCTCGACGCTGTCGAATGCCAGTCGTGATTGCAGAAGGTAAGGATCACCCTGCGCGGCACTCAGATGGTGATAGAGAATGCCTTCCTGCAACGGCGCCAATGGATAGATATCTTGCACATTGAGCGCGCCGCCCGGCACCGTGGCGACGATCCGCTCAATGCTGTCCTGATCGAGTTCAGTCAGGGTCAGCATGTCCGGGGTGATGAACGCGCAGGCTTCGGGGATGCGGTTGACCGGCACGGCGACTTCGCGACCGCTACCCACAGCACTGGCCAGCGCCGCCAGGGTCGGCTGATTGAACAGCACCCGTACATCGGCATTAAGGCCGATCTGGCGCATGCGTTCGATCAGGCTCACAGCCAGCAACGAATGCCCGCCCAGCTCGAAAAAGTGATCGTGACGACCGACTTGTTCGACTTTCAGCACATCGGCCCAGATTTGTGCCAACGCACTTTCAACCACACCTTGCGGCGCCTGGTATTCACGGCTGAGCCACGCGCTCTGATCCGGTTCCGGCAAGGCTTTGCGGTCGATTTTGCCATTGGCGGTCAGCGGCAGACTTTCCAGAAGCACGTAAGCTGCCGGCACCAGAGCGTCAGGCAAATGCGCTTGCAGGTGACTGCGCAGATCTTCGATGTCCACCGCCGAGCGTTCGGTAAACCACGCCAGCAAGCGTCCTTCACGCACCAGCACCACCGCATCCTGTACCGCCGAGTGACTGCCAAGCACGGCTTCGATTTCACCCGGCTCGATGCGCACCCCGCGCAGTTTGATCTGGTCGTCATTGCGCCCCAGGTATTCGATGTTGCCGTCTGCCAGCCAGCGTGCCAGATCTCCGGTGCGATACAGGCGTGCCTGCGGGTCATTGCTGAACGGGTCATCAACAAAGTATTCGGCGGTGAGTTCAGGGCGGTTCAAATAGCCCCGTGCCACACCTGCACCGCCGACGTACAACTCACCGGCAACGCCGACCGGTACCGGTTGTCGCCGGGCATCCAGCAGATAGACGTTGGCGTTGGCAATTGGCCGCCCGATATGCAAAGGCTGCCCGGCCTCGACACGACCGGAGGTGGCCACCACCGTGGCCTCGGTCGGGCCGTAATTGTTGATCACCTCGAACGTCTGGTTGCGGCTGAACTGACGCAAGCGGTCGCCGCCGATCAGTAAGGTTCGCAACGTCGGATGTTGCAGCTCGCGCGTGAATGCATGCTCGGCCACCGGCGTCGGCAGGAAGCACACCTGCAACGGTTGCGCACGCCACCAGTCGAGCAGCTCATCAAGGTGCTCATTGCGAATCGACTCTGGCGGCAGATGCAAGATCGCACCGGAGCACAGCGCCGGCCAGACCTCCCACGCCATCGCATCGAAACCGAACCCGGCCATACTGGCGGTGTGGCTGCCGACGTGCAGATCAAACGCCTCGGCGTGCCAGTGCACAAGGTTTTCCAGAGTCGCGTGCTCGACCATCACCCCTTTCGGCTGCCCAGTGGAGCCAGACGTGTAGATCACATACGCCAGATTGGCCGGTGTCAGCGACGGTAACTGCGGGTTGACGTCGGGCAGGTGATGCCAGCCGCCGATGTCCAGATCGATGACGGGCAGCGCGCCGACCAGATCGCGGGTCGAAGATTGCGTCAGCACCGCCACCGGGTCGCTGTCTTGCAGTAGATAGGCGATGCGTTCCAGCGGATACGCCGGGTCAACCGGTACATAACCGGCACCGGCCTTGAGAATCGCCAACAGCGCCACCAGCATCTGCGGGCCACGCCGCAAGCACAGCGCGACACGATCATCGGGCTGCACGCCCAGCCCGATCAAATGCTGAGCCAGGCGATTGGCGCGCAGATTGAGTTCGCCGTAACTCAGTTGCCGATCGCCCTGCACCACCGCCAGCGCATCGGGACGCGCCGCCGCCTGCGCTTCGAACAAGCGCTGAACCGTCTGCGCGCACGGGTAGTCGCGGCCGGTGATATTGAAGCCGACCAACACCCGTTGCCGCTCGCTCGGCGACAGAATCGACAGCTGATGCAGCGGTGTCTGCGGGTTTTGCTCGAGTGCCGTCACCAGGCTTTCCAGCGCTGTTTGCAGGTAGCCACAAACCCTAGGACCATCGATCTGCGGTAACGCTTGTACGCTCAGGCGAAATGCTTCACCGAGGTCATCGACACTGACCACCAACGGATAATTGCTGCGCTCGCGAGAGCTGAGTACCTGAATGCCGTCCCACGCCACGTCGGCCGACTCCGTTGCACTGTGGCGATAATTGAGCAACGTGCTGAACAGTGGCAATTCACCCGAAACCCCGCTGCACCGCTGGGCCAGCGCCAGCGAGGCCTGCTCGTGCCCGAGCAATTGCGCAAGTCGTTCATGGGTGACGCGCACGCCTTCGCGCACGGGCATCGCCCCGGCACTGACACGCAGTGGCAAGGTGTTGATGAACATCCCCAGCGCCCGATCAGCGCCCTCGCCGCCCTGCATGCGGCCCAACAGCACCGTACCGAACACCACCTCTTCGCGTCCGCAAACCTGTGCCAGCACCTGCCCCCAGGCCTGATGCACCAGGCTCGCGACACTGATTCCGAGCTGCCGAGCCTGGAGGCGCAGACGTTTTGCAATCGCCGTGTCCAACTGCAAATGGCTGTCGACAATCGAACTGCCGTCGCCATGCACATCCTGCAAACCGAACGCCAGGGTCGGTTCGTCGATATCGCCGAGCATGTCGCGAAAGAATGCTTCGTGGGCTTCGGCACTCACGCCGAGCTGTGCCTGTGCCACGTAATTTCGGTATTGCACCGGGGCCGGCAGATCGCTCGGTTGCGCGTGCAAGGCGTCACTCAGCTCAGCCACCAGCACTTCCAGCGCGGTGTGGTCGAGAACAATGTGATGCAGCAGCAGAATGGCGACCCAGCGTCCTTGCGCCGCGTCCTCGGTGTAGGCAAAGCGCATCAGCGGTGCGCGCGTGAGGTCCAGCCGATAATGTCGCGGGTCGAAAAGCGCCTGCAATTGCTGCAATACGTCGCCTTCCAACAGATCGGCATCAACCCGCTCCAGTGCCAGCGGGGCCTGGCGCCAGACGACTTGCACCGGTTTTTCGAGGCCTTCCCACAGGACGCTGGTGCGCAAAATGTCGTGACGGGCGATCACCGCGTTCATCGCACGGACGAAGGCTTTGATCTGCGCCAGCCCTGCAAAAGCGAATTGCGCCTGCAACACGTACGGATCACCGGCATCGGTGGCCAGGTGGTGATAGAGAATCCCGGCCTGCAACGGCGCCAGAGCATAGATGTCCTGCACATTGCCGACGCCGCCGGGCACTGTCGCCACGATACGGTCGATAGCAGTTTGATCCAGCGCCGCCAGTGGCAGCATGTCCGGGGTAATGCGCGTGCAGCCCGGCTCGATCAGGTTGTCCGGGACAACGATGGTTTTCCCGCGGCTCAACGTCGCCGCCAATGCAGCCACGGTTGGCTGTCCGAAAAGCACCCGCACATCGCAGTGCAACTCGCGCTGACGCATGCGCTCGATCAGTTTCACTGCCAACAGCGAATGGCCGCCCAGTTCGAAGAAGTTGTCGTGACGGCCGACCTGTTCAATTCCCAGCAAGGTCTGCCATAGACCCGCAATCAGCATTTCAACCTCGCCCAGCGGGGCCTCGAAACCACGCAGGGCGAAGGCTGCGCTGTCGGGTTGTGGCAAGGCCTTGCGGTCGAGTTTGCCGTTGGCGGTCAGCGGCAGTGCATCGAGAAGCACAAACGCGCTCGGCAGCATGTACTCGGCCAGATGCGTCAGCAGATGCTCGCGCAATTGCGCAGCGCTTGGTTCTGCGTCTTCAGCTGCCAGCCAATACGCGACCAGACGCTGATCACCGGGGCTGTCTTCGCGGGCAATGACCACGGCTTCGCGCACGCCTTCACAGGCAGACAGGCGCGCTTCGATCTCGCCGAGTTCGATACGGAAACCACGGATTTTCACCTGATCGTCGTTGCGCCCCAGGTATTCGAGACTACCGTCAGCGCCCCAACGCGCGAGGTCGCCGGTCTTGTACAGACGCGCATCACTGCGTTCATTGAACGGGTCGCGGATAAAACGCTCGGCGGTCAGCTCCTCGCGATTGAGGTAGCCCCGTGCAACCCCGGCACCACCGACGTACAACTCGCCAATCACGCCGGCCGGCAGCGGTTCACGTTGTGCATCGAGCACGTAAAGTTGCAGGTCGGGAATGCGTACGCCAATCGGACTGACACCGACCAGTTGCGCATCCGCTGCCTCAAGCGGTCGATAGGTCACGTGAACCGTGGTTTCGGTGATGCCGTACATGTTCACCAATCGCGTACCGGCATTGCCGACCCGCGCATACCAGGGCTTGAGCAGGCCGGGCTCCAGCGCTTCGCCACCGAAAATCACTTCGCGCAACGAGTGCTGCAACGGGCTGCGACCCTGTGCGGCGATCAGTTGGCGGAACGCGCTCGGGGTCTGGTTGAGCACCGTCACGCCTGCGCGGCAAAGCAATGCGTAGCAATCGTCTGGCGAGCGGCTTACCGCTTTTGGCACCAGCAACAATTGCCCGCCAAACGCCAGCGCGCCCCAGATTTCCCACACCGAAAAGTCGAACGCAAAGGAATGGAACAGCGCCCCCACGTCCTGCGGGTTGAAGTTGAACCAGTCATCGGTGGCCGAGAACAGCCGTGCGACGTTGCGGTGTTCAACCATCACGCCTTTGGGCAAACCCGTGGAACCCGAGGTGTAGATCACATACGCGAGATGTTGCGGTGTCAGTTCAGGAATCTGCGGATTGCTGCTGAGTTCGGCCTGCAAGTGAGCGCTGTCGAGGTCGATTTTCGGCACAGCGAGTGCGGCGACGCGATCTTCTGTGTTCGCCTGCATCAGCACCGCTACGGGTGCGCTGTCTTGCAGGGTGAAGGCAATACGCTCTAGCGGATACGCGGGATCGATCGGTACATAACCGGCGCCAGCCTTGAGCACGCCCAACAGGCCGATGATCATTTGCGGGCCACGTTCGACGCAGATGGCCACGCGCTGATCCGGACGAATACCGAGTGCCAGCAAGTGATGCGCGAGCTGGTTGGCGCGGCGGTTGAGTTCGCCATAGCTGAGGGTGCGGTCTTCGAAAATCAGCGCGGGAGCGTCGGGCCGTGCTTGCGCGTGGGCTTCGAACTGTTGATGCATCAATGACGTATCGATGGATGGCGCGGGCGTCGAGTTGATACCTCGCAGCCAGTGTTCGCGCTCCGCCGCCGGCAGAATGTCGACGCTATGCAGCGGCGAGTCCGGCGCCGTTTGCAGTGCTTGCACGAGGTTTTCCAGCACTGTGTGCAGATAGCCGGCGATACGCTCGGCACCGAGAGCTGCCTGCGCCAGAGCGGTGATGCGCAGATCCTCGCCAAGATCATCCACGTTGACCGTCAACGGATAGTTGGTGCGCTCGCGGGCGCCCAACACCTGCACGCCGGGAGCAAGGTCGACGACTTCAGCGACTTCTTCGATGGAGCTGTGGCGATAGTTGAGTATCGTATTGAACAAGGGCGTCGGCACTGCCACCGCACTGCAACGCTGAGCCAGTGCCAGCGAAGTTTGCTCATGGGCAAGCAAGGCAGTCAGACGTCGATGAGTTGCCAGCACAGCAGATTGAACGCCTGCGTCACCGACATCGACGCGCACCGGCAAGGTGTTGATGAACATCCCCAGTGCCTGCTCGCCGCCCTCGCCGGCCTCCATTCGTCCCAGCAACACGGTGCCAAACACCACCGCCGTACGGCCCGACAACTGGCCAAGCACCCGGCCCAGCGCCAGGTGCATCACACTCGCCACACTGATGTTAAGTCTGCGCGCCTGCTCGCGCAGTGTTCGGCTCAAATCGCTGTCGAGCATCCGCGAGACTTCTTCGATGCCTTGACCGTCAGCCTGTACTTCCAGCAAACCGCAGGGCAAGGTCGGCTGGTCGATGTCGGCCAGCATCTCGCGGAAGAACGCTTCCTGAGCCTGTTCGTCCTGGCCCATACGCGCCCGCGCCAAGTGATCGCGATACGGCACCGCCGGCCCGACCTGCGCCGCCTCGCCCGACAACCAGGCCTGAATCTCCCGGCGCACCACGTTGACGGCGACGTGATCCATGATCAAGTGGTGAAACAGCATCAACCCGACTATTCGACCATTGGCTGGATCTTGCGCATAGACCAGACGCAACAGTGGCGCCTGCTGGATGTCTAGGCGGAAGAAACGTGGATCGTGACGCTCCAGCAGTTGCTCCAGCACATTCCTGGTGTCGCTGAATTCGATCTCTTCGCAGACCAGCGTTGCATGGCGCTGAACCACTTGCAGCGGTTCGTCCAGCCGTTCCCAGATAAACGACGTGCGCAGAATGTCATGCCGTCCAGTCATCCATTGCAGCGCTTCGGCGAACGCCTCCAGCCGTTCGCGACTGTCGAAGGTGAAGCGCGCCTGTGAGACATAGGCATCGCCTGCGGGCGCAGACAGGTGCAGATAAAGCATGCCTTCCTGCAGCGGTGCCAACGGATAAATATCCTGCACGTTGGCGGCGCCACCGGGCACACCGGCAACGATACGGTCGATGGTCGGTTGATCGAGATTTACCAGCGGCAGCATGTCCGGTGTGATCCGAAAGGCCGGGCTCAGCCAGTCGCCACCGTGGCTGGCAACCAGTTCCAGCAATTGCGCCTTGTGCTCGGCCAGGCTGTCCCACAACGCATCATCCAGGGCATCGTCGCCACCAAGAATGACCAGGTCTTCATCTTCCTGTTGAAGGCGGATCGCGTGAGTGGAAATAACAGCCATCAGTTCGCTGAAATGCATGGGATAACCTGCTGTAAATACTAAAAAAAAGGAGCGCGCAGCAGCGAATCCGTGCGAGTTGCGCGCAGCCCGGAAAAACTAAAACATCGGAGCGTGGGTGTCTGACATGGGAAGCGGGGACAAGCCATTGGCTTGAGCACCGCTCCCACAGGATTTGGATGTCAGAGCCTTCGTTTGCGGTTCAGGGTGGGGATGGTGGTCGCCGGAATGTCGATCTTCTGCGCCTGATTGCGGGTGTTGGCCGCCAGTGCCGCCAGCGTCGGCTGACTGAACAGTGAGCGAGCGTCGGCGTGCAGTCCGGCCTGACGCATCCGCGCTACCAGACTGACTGCCAGCAACGAGTGCCCGCCAAGTTCGAAGAAATTGTCGTGACGCCCGACCTGATCGACCTTGAGCACCTCGGCCCAGATCTGCGCCAGTGCGCTTTCAACCTGCCCTTCGGGCGCCTGATATGGCCGGTTGAGCACGGCGTCGGCCCCCGGTGCCGGCAAGGCTTTGCGGTCAACCTTGTCGTTGGGGGTCAACGGCAACGCGTCCAGCAGCACAAACGCACCGGGCACCATGTACTCCGGCAAACGTTCCAGTACATGCGCCCGCAAAACTTCAAGGCTCGGGGCGGCAATTCCGGCGCGCACGGTGTACCAGGCGACCAGGCGTTCATCGCGCACCAGCACCAGCGCTTCACGCACGGCCGGATGTTCGATCAGCCGCGCTTCGATTTCCCCCGGCTCAAGTCGCAGGCCACGCAACTTGACCTGAAAGTCGTTGCGCCCCAAAAACTGCAAGTTGCCATTGGCGTCGTAGCGCACCAGATCGCCAGTGCGGTACAGGCGATCACCCGCTACAAACGGGCTGTCGATGAAGCGCTCGGCCTGCATCTCGGGCAGACCGTGATAACCGCGCGCAACACCGACGCCGCCGATGTGCAACTGCCCACTGACGCCGAGCGGCACTGGCTGATCGTGCTTGTCGAGGACGTACAACCGGGTATTGCACAGCGCCTTGCCGATCGGGATCACACTCTGCGGCACCGGCATGTGCGGCTCCAGCGTCCAGCCGCTGCTGTCGACGGTGGTTTCGGTCGGACCATAGACGTTATGCAATCGCACCCAAGGCAGGCGCTCGCGAACACGCCGGGCCAGCGCGACGCTCAGCTCGCCACCGCCGTTGAGCACATCGGTCAGGCTGGTGCACTGATCAACGTCGTCCTCTTCGATGAACTGCTGCAGCAGCGCCGGGACGAACTTCACCACGGTGATCTGCCGCTCGCGAATCACTTGCGTCACATAGGCTGAATCGCGATTGCCGTCCGCGCGCGCCAACACCAGACGCAGGCCGGAGCACAGTGGCCAGAAGATCTCCCAGACCGAACTGTCGAAACTGTATGGCGCTTTTTGCAGCAGCGCGCCGTGCTGGGTGGGCGCAGAAATTTGTGAACCCCAATGCACCATGTTGCAGGCGCTGCGGTGCTCGATCATCACGCCTTTTGGCTTACCGGTAGAGCCGGAGGTATAGATCATGTAAGCCAGATTCGAAGCGCTCAGACCGGGCACTTGCGGGTTGCTTTTGGCTTGTTCGCGCCAGGTGCAACGGTCGAGTTCAATCAACGGCAGGTCGAGATCACCAAGCAGGTTTCGGCTGGCGGCATGCACCAGCACCGCCAGCGGAGCGCTGTCCTGCAACATGAAATGCAAACGCTCCGGCGGATAGTCGGGGTCCAGTGGCACATAGGCGCCACCGGCCTTCAAGATGCCGAGCAAACCGATCACCAGATCCAGCCCGCGTTCGACGCAGATCGCCACCCGCGAATCCGGCTGTACGCCGAGATCGCGCAGGTGATGAGCCAGTTGATTGGCGCGCTCATTGAGTTCGCGGTAGCTCAGGCTGCGCCCGTCTGCCTGTAAGGCTATGGCGTCTGGCTTGCTCCGGACTTGAGCTTCGAACAACGCCTGAATTGGCTGTTGCAGAAGACAATCAACTTCCGTGACGTTGAACTCGACCAAGAGTTTTTGCAACTCTGCGTCTTGCAGGATCGGCAAACCATTCAAGGGCTGTTGCGGCGCGCTTTCGAGCGCCTGCACCAAGCCGCTCAGTGCCGCTTGTACGTAACCGCAAATCCGCTTTGCGCCGATACCCGACAAGGTCCTCGCGGTGATCCGCATGCCGTTTCCGAGATCATCCACACTCAAGGTCAGCGGGTAATTGGTACGTTCTTCGTTGGCCAGCGTCTCGATGCCGTGGCGGGCGTGACGGGAAGGTTCAAGCAATTCAGTCTCGGCAGTGTGTCGATAGTTGAGCAGTGCACTGAACAACGGCGACGGTGCCGCAACACCGCTGCAACGCTGAGCAAGCGCCAGCGAAGCGTGTTCATGCCCGAGCAATGCCGTCAGCCGCGTATGCGTCGCCTGAACGGCAGCGAGCACACCGGCATCGACATCAATACGCAGCGGCAAGGTGTTGATGAATACGCCCAAGGCGCGGTCGGCACCCTCGCCCCCTTGCATGCGGCCCATCAGCACAGTGCCGAATACCACGCGATCCTGCCCCGACGTCACCGCCAAAACCCGCGCCCACGCAAGGTGAATCAGGCTCGCGACACTGACCCCAGACTGCCGCGCCTGACTGCGCAAACGCTGATACAGATCGCCGTCCAGCGTTTGCTGCGCCTCTTCGATACCGCGACCATCGCCCTGCACTTCCTGCAAGCCGAACGGCAAGGTCGGCTGGTCGATATCAGCGAGCATCTGGCGAAAGAAAACCTCGTGTTCCTGCTCGCTGACACCCAGACGCGTCTGCGCCACATAGTTGCGATACGGCACAGGCGCCGCCAGCGGTTCGGCCTGCCCCGACAGGCTGGCCAGCATCTCGCTGCGCATGCCTTCCAGCGCGATGTGGTCCATGGCCAGGTGATGGAACAGCAAAATCCCGACCACTCGACCGAGCGCCGGATCACGCGCATACACCAGACGAATCAGCGGTGCCTGACTGACGTCGAGGCGATAGCGCCGGGCGTCGAAACGCTCATGCAATTGATCGATGATTGCCCCCCGAGCCGGATCGAGTTGGACTTCCTGCACCGGCAATATGGAGTCGCGCCAGACCACCTGAACCGGCGTCACCAACCCTTCCCAAACCACTGCGGTGCGCAGAATATCGTGGCGTGCCATGACCTTTCGCAAAGCCTCGGCGAAGGCTTCAACGCGCTCGACACTGTCGAACGCCAGATGCGATTGCAGCAGGTACGGATCACCCTGCGCGGCGGTGATGTGGTGATAAAGAATGCCTTCCTGCAACGGCGCCAGCGGATAAATATCCTGCACATTGGCGGCCCCGCCCGGCACTGTGGCGACGATTTGATCGATGTCCGTTTGCGGCAGTTGCACCAGCGGCAAAAGCTCCGGGGTGATGTGCGTGCAATCGGGCGGGATGAGATTGGCCGGGACTTCGACTTCGCGCCCGGTGCCCACCGCAGCGGCTTGCGCTGCCAGAGTTGGCTGACTGAACAGCACGCGCACGTCGCTGCTCAGATCGATCTGGCGCATGCGTTCGATCAGGATCACCGCCAGCAATGAATGCCCGCCGAGTTCAAAAAAATGATCGTGGCGACCGACCCGTTCAACCTGCAGCACCTCTGCCCAAATCTGCGCCAGCGCGGTTTCAACGTCGCCCTGCGGCGCTTCATAGACTCGGCGGATCAGCGCTTCCGGACCCGGCGCTGGCAAGGCTTTGCGGTCAAGTTTGCCGTTGGCGGTCAGCGGCAGACTCGCCAGGCGCACATAAGCGCCCGGCAGCATGGAGCTGGGCAGACGGCTTTGCAGGTGCGCGTGCAATTGGTTGATGTCCAGCGGTTCGGACTCGGTGAACCAGGCCAGCAGTTGCCCGTCACGCACCAGCACCACGGCCTCCTGCACCGCGTCATGGCTACTGATCGCCGTTTCAATCTCGCCCAATTCGACACGCACACCGCGAATCTTCACCTGATCGTCATTGCGCCCCAGATATTCCAGATTGCCGTCGACACGCCAGCGCGCAAGGTCACCGGTGCGGTACATGCGGGCGTTCGGCTCATCGCTGAACGGATCGCGCAGGAAGCGTTCGGCGCTCAGTTCGGCCTGGTTCAAATACCCACGGGCGACACCGGCACCACCGACGTACAACTCGCCGGTAACGCCTGGCGGCAGCGGTTGTTGTTGCTCGTCGAGCAAATACAGCGTGGCATTGCTCACCGGTTTGCCAATGTGCAGCGCTTGCCCCGCTTCGATTTTCCCTGAAGTGGCAACGACTGTGGCCTCGGTCGGGCCATAGTTATTGATCACCTGAAAAGACTGCGCGCGGGTGAACTGGCGCAAGCGATCACCGCCAATCAACAGCGTGCGCAGGGTCGGATGCTCAAGGTTCTTGCTGAAGGCATATTCGGCAATCGGCGTCGGCAGAAAACTCACCTCAAGCGGCTGCGCGCGCCACCAGTCGAGTAGCGCATCGACATCTTCGTTACCGTCACTGGCGGGCGCCAAATGCAACGTGGCGCCCACGCACAGCGCTGGCCAGACTTCCCAGGCCATGGCATCGAAACCGAATCCGGCGAGGCTTGAAGTCTGCGAGCCGGCGCGCAGATCGAAAGCATCGCAGTGCCAATCGACGAGGTTGCACAGCGTGCGGTGCTCAACCATTACGCCCTTGGGCAAACCGGTGGAGCCTGAGGTGTAAATCACATAAGCCAGATTCGACGCTGTCAGTCCGGGTACTTGCGGATTACCGAAATCAGTCGTCGGCGATGTGCGCTGATCCAGTTCGATCACGGGCACTTGCAGCGACGGCAACTGCCCGCGTACAGCGCTTTGCGTCAGCACCGCCACTGGCGCGCTGTCGCCGAGCAGATAGCTCAAGCGTTCGGCCGGGTGCGCCGGGTCAATCGGCACATAACCGGCGCCGGCCTTGAGAATCGCCAACAGCCCGACCAGCGTCTCCAGCCCGCGACGGGCGACGATGGCCACGCGATCATCCGGGCGCACACCAAGACCGATCAGATGATGCGCCAAGGCGTTGGCTTGCCGATTCAACTCGGCATAGGTCAGCCGTCGCCCCTGAGAGATCGCCGCCACTGCATCCGGCCGCTCGCACGCCTGGACTTCGATACGCTGATGAATCGTCTGCCCCTGCGGATAATCGACGCGGGTGGCATTCCACTGCTGCAACAGCGCGGCCTCTGCCGGAGTGCCAACGCTGAAATCGGCCACTGGCAAATCGATGTTTTCCAGGCCCTGCTCGAGTATCAACAGCAAACGCTGGACGAACGCTTCGACTTCGTTTGCCTCGAAATACTCCGGGGAATAGACCAGATGCAGCCATGCCTTGTCATTGAATCGATTGCTGCGCAAATGAATCGCCAGCGGGGTCGCTTCATGTTGATTGGAGACTTTGACCACATGCCCGGGCGCCTCGCCGTAGCGATAGTCATGGTCGTCCTGCTCATAAGAGACCGACAGTTCGAACAGCTGCGAACGACCTTCGCCCAATAGCCCGAGCGCCCGGTTCATCTCGCTCAGGGGATACCGTTGATGACGAAAATCCTGCTTCAAGTCATCGCCGATGGCCTTGATCAGCTCCGCGAACGACACGCTGCGGCCATAGCGCATGTGCATCGCGCTGACCTGAGTAAACAAGCCAAACATGGTCTTGAAGCGGGCCCCGGAGCGATTGAGAATCGGCAAGCCGACGATCCATTCGTCACGCTGCAAGGTTCGGCTGAAATACACATGCAGCGCCGCCAGCAGCACATGGAACGCCGAGCCGCGAAGCTCACTGGCAGCGTGTTTCATGCGCTCATGCAACATCGCGGGAAACGCCTGGATATGCACGCGACTCGGTGCCACATCCTGCTCGGTGTTCACCCGATAGCGCGCGGTCAGCAAGGGTTCAGGCACGCTGCGGTATTTGTCCAGCCAGTACGCCCGGTCCTGCGCATAACGCGGCGAGTCGCGGTAACGCTGACCATCATCGATGAAATCGACATAGGACGGCGCCGACCGCTCCGGCGGCTGTCCCTCGCCGAGCGCGCTGTAAATCTCCCCCACAGCCTTGAACAGCAGGCCGAAACCCCAGCCATCGATGATCAGGTGATGGGCCTGAGCGGCAAGCCAGTAACGTTGGTGACTGAGCCGGATCAGGCAAAAACGGAACAGCGGTTGCCCCTCCAGCGCATACGCCTGCGCCATCTGCTGTTCGACCAGTGTCTGAGCTGCTGCCTGGGGATTGGCGTAGGTGGAAAAATCGTAATACGGCATCAACACCGGCAGTGACTCGGCAAACCGCTGCAACGGCAAGCCATCCGCGCCGGCACCAGGCAACAGCACCGTGCGCAACGCATCGTGCCTGGCCACCAGAATTTCGAGTGCTGCGGCCATCGTTTCCGCGTCCAACGCACCCTTTAGCTCGACATAACCACCAATGTTGTACAAGGGTGAGTCGCCCTTGCTCAATTGATCAAACCAGATATCGCGTTGGGCGGCGGTCAGGGGGAACGTCTCGGAAGTCACGGACAGTTCGCCCGCCGCGTTCGCAGAAGTAGGCTGCATAAGATCCTTCTCATGTGGTTTTGGCGGGTATTCAAGCATCGGCCCCTTTGCCGACGTGACACCTGAAACCCGGACAACCCACGTGCTCGCACACGTCACCAACCTGAACCTTGCGGGCCAGATCTAAAAGTTCGGAGAGGAAAATCTGAAAAGTTTGTAGGAAATACGCCACACGCCAGCGCCGCCATTTACCCGCGTGTTGAACACTCGAAGAACATCAATTCCCGGTTTACGGGGCTTCGGCGTGACCACTCAGTCATGCGTGACGCTGTTTGTTTAATAAACCCCGCCAATATCCCAGCGCCAACTTTCAGAAATGCTGGCACTTTGTGTCCCTGATTTCCCCTACAGACGCAGGACAAATCCATAGGCTTAAATCCCGCTCCAAACCTGTTCAAGGAGAAATGGTTGCGTGAGCGGCTTTTGCATATACGGCGGACGACTCGGCGAAGACTCTAAATCAAGGATGACAAGGACATGAATCTGACCGGCAGCATTCGCAACATGGAAAACCCGCACTTTTACTGGCAACTCGGGGAATTGATCGCAAGCACTGGCGACGATCATTTCGCCTCCAACATGTTCCAGTTGGTCGACACGCTGGTGCCGGTCAACCGCGTCGATCTCAGCGAGTGGACGCTGGACGAACGGCAGGCCAGCGTCGTCGAGATCAAACCGCTGGGCAGCGCCGGTCTACCGCAGGCCTTTCCGCCGCCCAATCCGCTGGAGCGTCCTGACGATCATCCGCTGCTGGAAAAAATGATCGAGATGAATGACTCGCTGCTGATTCAACTCAAAGCCCCACCCCGGCCCCGACACCCGCTGCACAGCGCCCATCAATGCAATCTGGTGTCGCGCACCTCGAACCGTCGCTGCGTTATCTCGTTTTACCGACCTCATACGCATCGGGTGTTTTCCTTGCCGGAGTTGTCGTTCCTCAAAAGCCTCTCCGACACCCTGCTGCCGCTGATCGAACGGCATGCGCAGATCAGCCGGCAAACCGATGCCAGACAACCGCGCCCGCTTTCGACAGATATGGAGCAGGCACCGTTGCAGCAGGTGTTTGATGAACGCCTGGCGTTGGGTGGAATTGTTTTATCGGCGCGGGAAAAGGAAGTCTGCCTCGGTTTGCTGACGGGCGGCACAGTGCCGCAAATGGCATTGAAACTGCGGGTGAAGAATAGCTCGATCGAGACCTACCTCAAACGCGCGACCGCCAAGCTCGGAGTCAGTGGCCGGCACGGTCTGGCGAAATGGATGGCCGGCGCCTGAACCGGCTGGAACACACAAATAACTTGTTGCAAGCTCCTGAGTGACATCAGGCCCTTCTTTATTAACGAGGTCGTTGATGCCCGCCTTGCGTATGTCTCTTCTGTCCATGGCAGTGCTATTAGGCGGTTGCTCCCTGATTCCCGAGTACCAGCGCCCCGCCTCTCCGAGTGCCGCGCAGTATCCGCATGGCTCGGTTTACCCGGCGCCGAGCCAGGCCGCGACCATGAGCGCAGACTGGCGCACGCTGTTCAACGATCCGGCGCTGCAACAGTTGATCGAAAGTGCACTGGTGAACAATCGCGACTTGCGTGTGGCGGCGTTGAATGTCGAGGCGTTTCAGGCGCAATACCGCATCCAGCGTGCCGATCTGCTGCCCGCCGTGTCCGCCAATGCCAGCGAATCGCGTCAACGGATGCCGGCCAGCGTGACCCGCAGCAAAGCGATGATCAACTCGACTTATGGGGTCAACCTTGGCGTCAGCGCTTATGAGCTGGATTTTTTCGGTCGGGTACGCAGCCTCAGCGAGCAGGCGCTGCTGACCTGGCTGTCGACCGAAGAGGCCCGGCGCAGCGCCGAGTTGAGTCTGGTGGCCAACGTCGCCAATGCCTACCTGACCTGGCGCGCCGATCAGGAGCTACTCGAACTGACCCGCCAGACCCTCAGCGCCGACGAACGCAGCCTGCACCTGACCACGCGCAACCGCGAGGCCGGCAAGTCGTCGGCGCTGGATCAGATTCAGGCGCAGACCAGTGTCGACAGCACGCGCGCCAGCCTCGCCCGCTATCAGCGCCAGGTCGCGCAGGATCTCAACGGCCTGACCTTGTTGGTCGGTGCGCCGGTTTCCGAGGCTCTGCCGGGGCGCCCGCTGGCCAGCGATCTGGTGCAACAAGTACCGGCCGGGCTGCCGTCGGATCTGCTGCAACGGCGTCCGGACATTCTCGAAGCCGAATACAAACTCAAGGCCGCCAACGCCAACATCGGCGCGGCGCGGGCGGCGTTTTTCCCCAGTGTCAGCCTGACCGCCAATGCCGGCACCTCCAGCCGCGATCTGTCCGGGCTGTTCAAGGGTGGCTCCGGCGCGTGGACCTTCCAGCCGCAAATCAACCTGCCGATTTTCAATGCCGGCAGCCTGCGGGCGAGTCTGGATTATTCGAAGTTGCAGAAAGACATTCTGGTCGCCGATTACGAAAAATCGATTCAGACGGCGTTTCAGGAAGTCTCCGACGGACTGGCGGCGCGCAGCACCTATCAGCAACAACTGCAGGCGCAGCGCGATCTGGTGCAAGCCACGCAGGACTATTACGACATGGCGCAACACCGTTATCAGAGCGGCGTCGACAGCAGTCTGGTGTTCCTCGACGCCCAACGTTCGCTGTTTAGCTCGCAACAGGGCCTGATCACTGACCGGCTGGCGCAACTGGTCGCCGAAGTGAACCTGTACACCGCGCTGGGCGGGGGCTGGAGTGCCGCAGAAGCAAAAGCTCTGTGATTCCTCGTCACTTTTTCTTACACCTTTTGTCGCCCTGCGACACCCTGTCAGCCGATCGAAAACCGACTCGCCGGTTCAGTTTGGTATCATGCGCCGCTTTTACGGTTAACCCGCCCGCCAGTCCTGCCGACTGACGGGCTCCAAAGGGCGGTATCAGATGACGGCTTTGTTGACTCGCCGCAAGGTGCTTGCAGGAATGGGTGTGCTCGGGCTCGGCCTGCTCGCCGGCTGCGACACCCGCGGCGAACTGTCGTACAAGTACGGCAAGGATCTCAGCGACAAGATCCTCGGACGCACCTTCAAACTGAAGAACACTGACGGCGAGACCATGTCGCTGTCGAGCTTTCGCGGCATGATGCCGATGATCTTCTTCGGCTTCACTCAATGCCCGGCGGTCTGTCCGACCACCCTCGCCCGCGCGGCGAAAATCAAGAAGCTGATGGGCAAGGACGGCGACCGCCTTCAGGTGATTTTCATCACCCTCGACCCTGAACGCGACACGCCGCAAATCCTCGATGCCTACATGAAAGCCTTCGACCCGAGCTTCGTCGCGCTGTACGGCACACTCGAAGAAACCAAGGCCACGGCCAAGGAATTCGACGTGTTCTACGAGAAAGTCCCGGCCGGCGACACCTACACCATCTCCCACACCTCCACCAGTTACGTCTACGACTCCCGTGGTGGGTTGCGCATGGGTCTGTCCACATCGCTTTCGGCAGAAGAATGCACGGAAGATTTGCTTACTGTTATGGAGGTTTGCTGATGCACCCCGTTCTGAACAACATCAAACGCGCCGTGTTCGGCCTGTCGCTGCTGGGCCTGGCGTTCCAGGTATCGGCGCAGACCAAAGTCGACGACGCCTGGGTCCGTGCCACCGTGCCAGCCCAGTCCGCCAGCGGCGCGTTCATGACCGTCACCGCCGACAGCGACAGCAAACTGCTCAGCGTTGCCTCGCCAGTGGCCAAGGACGTACAGATCCACGAAATGACCATGAAGAACGAAGTGATGAGCATGGGCCCGGTTAAATCCGTGGACCTGCCGGCCGGCAAGGCTGTCAGCTTCGATCCGAACGGCTATCACGTGATGCTGATGGGCCTGACCGGTCAACTGAAAGAAGGCGAAAGCGTGCCGCTGACCCTGACCGTGGAAGACGCCAAGGGCGAGAAACAGACCATTGAAGTGAAGGCAGCCGTGCGCTCGCTGACCAACATGGAAGGTCATGATCACAGCAAAATGCATTGATCGCTGACTGATCGGTAATACCTGCGGGGCGGCATGATCGGTGATCATGCCGCCCCGTTGCGTTTTCGGGCAGCAAAAAAAATGGAAAGCTTGCTTTACATGCGCAGACGCTTAAACGACTATGTAAAGCGTCTTTTACATAGGAAGTAAAGAATGAAGAATTTCAATCGCGAAATGGCCGCCGCAATGGCGCTGTACATGTTGGTGCTACTGGCCTCGCAGTTCGCGTTGCAGTATCTGCCGGATGCCAACATCTTTCTGCGCACGCTGATTGTGCTGACGCCGATGATTCCGGTTTGCCTGTTCTGCTGGGCCATCGTGCGCGACATGCGTCGCCTGGACGAAATGTACCTGCGTATTCAGTACGAAGCCCTCGGCTTTGCCTTTGCCGCTTCAGCATTGCTGACCTTCAGCTACGGTTTTCTCGAAAGCGTCAACGCCGCCCCGCACGTCCCGTGGTTGTGGGTGTGGCCGGTGATGGGCCTGATGTGGATGATCGGCCTGAACATCGCCAAGCGTCGCTACCAATGAAAAACCGCCTCAAGGAACTGCGCGCCGAGCGTAAGTGGTCGCAAGTCGATCTGGCCGAACGCCTGAACGTGTCGCGCCAGACGATCAATGCCATCGAAAACGAACGCTACGACCCAAGCCTGCCGCTGGCTTTTCAGATTGCCCGGGCGTTTGAGTTGTCGATTGAGAGGATTTTTGATGATGGGCTGGGCTGAATCTCTGTCCCTTTGGACTGCAGCTTTCTGGACAGGGTGGTGGTCACTCAGTAGCATTTGCCGCTTACGGATTTTTTCTGCACGTCGGAGCGGCGTCAGGCATTTACTCAAGGAATCGACATGCGCGACGTCAACAATGGCGATCAACCCACCGTGTTCACCGTCGTGAACGGCGATAGCCGTACCGAAACCCAGATCAGTTTCAGTTCGGTGTCGGTCATTGATCGCGAGATTCGCGTGCATTCGGTCGATGGTAACCGGCTCGATGTGCAAATGCCCGGCATGAACGTCGCACTGCGCTTCGATCTGAATGCCGTGCATCAGGCGCAACCCATCGCGGAACAAGTACCGGAAGAACACGCCAAACCTGCGAAGCCGTTGCCTCTGTCGCCGTTCAACTGGAAAACGTTGCTGATCACTTTCGTGCTGTGGAATGTCGTCGGTTTACTTTCAGGTGCGTTGGGTTTCTTCGTCGCCGCCGGTTATTTCGGCTATCAGTGGCGACAGATTGCCAAGCGCAAGAAACAATTGGCCGCCAATCCAGACAAACCTCGGCAACAACCCCAAACCAATGATTCGGCGATGTCCAGAGAGCGTGTGCGTCAGGTGTTGTCGCGCAAGCGTTGATTGCAGCACGGACCTTTAAACAGCCTGAAACAATAAATCCCCCGGCGGGATGACCCCGCCGCCCCGCCACATTACGCCTGACACGAGTACCAGCCCCGCTCTCAGCCAATCTGCCCACGAAGCCGATACCAGAGCAGCTATGTGTTTAAAAGGGCGATCAGACAGCCCAGCCTTGGTATCATCGCGCACACTTTTATGACGTTTTAATGGCTGGAAGGTCTTTTTTTGTGAGCGTTCTTTTACACGCGTTGCGGCATCCTCATGCCCGCCTCTTTTCCCTGATTTTCCTGGTGTTGATCGTACCCGTTTGCCTGCGCGCGGTACTCGGCTGGTCGTCGCCACTGGGTTATGTGTCGGATCTGGCTATTGGTTCGGCACTGGTGGTGCTTTTGCATCGTCGCCCACTGTGGCTGGCGCTGCCGGTGCTGTTGTTCTGGGGCCTGTTGGCGGTGGCGACGGCAGAATTGGTGAGCGCCGTTGGCAGGTTGCCAAACCCTTCCGATCTGCATTACCTGATTGACCCGCAGTTTGTGGAGAATTCGACCGGAGGCGGCTTTGCCCATCCGGCGCTGGCCATTGCCTTGCTGCTGTCACTGATGTTGTGGCTGCTGACCCGTTTCGCCAACCGCACCCAACCCGTCCCGGCCCTGCCCCGCGCAGCCTGGAGCGTACCGGTTGTACTGTTTGTCGCGCACTGGGGCGGGCAAAACCTCTGGCCGAACGACGCCGATGCATGGCGTCTGTACAACTTGCCGCATCAGTTGCTGGCGACTCAGGTCGCCGATATGCAGATGCAAGCCGAGGAATGGCTTGATGGCGACGTCGTCGAAGAAGCGCCAGCCATGGCCGGCCTGACCGATGTCGACCTGAGCGGACACAAACTGCTGGCCGCACCGGGCCAGGCGCGCAATGTGTTGATCATCACCCTTGAAGGCATTCCCGGCGCGTACATCGGCGCCAATCGGGAGGCCATCGGCAGCCATTATCAGGAAAACCTGATGCCCAACCTCAGCCGTTGGGCCGAGCGCGGCATGAATACCCCGGATTACGTGCTGCATACCCACCAGACCATCCGCGGTCTGTACGCGATGCTTTGCGGCGATTACGACAAACTGAACAACGGCACGCCCAAAGGCGTGGAGATGCTGACCCAGCACGAACGCAATCAGGCTTGTCTGCCGGCGCAATTGCGCAAAAACGGTTTCGCCACGCACTACCTGCAAGGTGCCGGCCTGCGTTTCATGGCCAAAGACAAGATCATGCCGCACATCGGTTTTGATGCGACCCATGGCCTGGAATGGTTCACCAACGCCAACTATCTGGAATTCCCGTGGGGCAAGGATGACAAGGCGTTCTTCGAAGGTGCGCTGGACTATGTCGGCCAACTGAAAAAGCACAAGCAGCCATGGATGCTGACTCTGCTGACCGTCGGCACGCACCAGCCGTACTCGGCGCCGGAAGATTATCTGGAACGTTACGAAACGCCGAAACAGGCGGCAGTCGGTTACCTGGACGATGCGCTGGACCAATTCCTCAGTGGACTTGAGCGTCAAGGCGTACTCAAAGACACACTGGTGGTGATCACCTCAGACGAATCACACGGCATCGACGGCGTGCGCCTCGCTTCCTCCTGGGGTTTCAATTTGACGCTGGCGCCCGAGCAGGAACAATTGCCGCGTTTGAACGCCGGGGTCTACGGCCACGTCGATCTGAGCGCGTCGATCCTCGACTACTTCGACTTGCCGGTGCCCTCCGCGCTCAGTGGCCGTTCGCTGTTTCGCGATTACGACTCGGGCCGCGAGATCATGTCGTACACCAACGGCAAGCTGCGCTATCACGATGGCCGGGGCATCCTCGCCGAGTGCGACATGCCGCGTCGCTGCCGTTATTACGCCAGCGAAGGATTCATCGCCGAAAGCGCGACCTACAAAGGCAATGTCACCGGCCAGCGCGCCCGGCAGATCGCCGCCCGCGCCAATGCGCTGGATCTGTCGCTGCTGCGCTCGCCGCTGAATCATCAATACCAGTTCGGCAGCACCAACATCATCCCGCTGCAAGCGCAGATCAAGGATGACTGGGCCGACAACCTGATCGGTGCGCAGTATCTGGAAATGCCCAAGGGCTCGCATACCCGCGTGCGCCTGACTGTGCGCTCGGTCGATCCGCAACAAGCCGCGTACATCCAGCTCAAGGCCAAGGAGTTCGAGCAGGACGTGCAACTCGGTCTGCCGACGGAAATGGTCGCAACGGCCGATCAGCCGCTGGAGATGGATTTCAGCTTCGACAACCCGCAACAGCGCAAAGCCTTTTCCTTCCACTTGCTGGGGTATGGGCTGGGCGCAGTTGAGGTGACGGATTTCAGCGTGATTACTGAACTGCCGGGGCAGGAAGGTCTGCTGGATGAGGTGCCGGATGACGACACCGCTCAGTCAAGTTGAGCTTTTTATGATGAGGACGTATTCAACAGTTACGTCCTTATTCAGTTTGTTACTGACTAATTTTTCTTGATATCAAAAGAGCCTGTTACTTTCCTGCCTTCGCTCAAACCAAAATCAACAGTTCTTTTTACTCCCGCTCGATGAACATCCGAACCATGATGAACCGTTTCAATTGACATGATTCTTCTTCCTTTTTTTGCTGAGAAAAGTACGCACCTGCCCATGCAAACCAGGCGAACACAACACCTGTCGCCACTGACATGCATGACAGTTTTTTAGATTGATTAGAACCCGACAACCGAAGCCCGAGCCCCTTGGAATATCTGGAAACGCCCAAAGGCTCGTCCCGGCCGAGCACCTGACCACACGTTCGGCCGCTCAACCGCTGAAGCAGCGGTTGAGCTTCGACAGCCCACAACTTTCCTGCCAACTCATCAACCAGTAATCCTGATAACAAGCCAAGACTGCAGCTAGGAAGTTCACCCCGTAAAAAACGGAATATAACAAAACCTCGACACTGGATCATTTCCTGACAAGATCAAACTTCCCTGTCACTCGTCGTTCACGCCACAGAACAAAATCAATTTCCCCATAAACATGTTTTCTATCATCGCTAAGATAAAATTTTGCGGAGCCTGCCCGCAAGTCATTAATCTCAGAGTAGTCCTCATGTTCAGGCTTGAATTTGGCGTACCATTTAAGCAATAGCATACTCGCAGGGAAGTGTACGGTGTGAGTTTCGTCACCGACTGTGTCAGCGGGAAAATCAAAAACAACCCCGCCTCCAGTGTTATCACTAGCGTGAACAATGAAGGCTTTTTCGTGGTGGTAAAAAGTGACGGTTGTGGCATCAAGAAATTGACGCCCATCAACCTCAGCGGTAAAGGTTCCAGTGGTCTCATCATTTCTTGCAAGCTCCAAGAATTCTTGCATTTCCATAATCAATACTCCAAAGTTAAATTCAATTAGTTTCCTGATAACAGCGTTGTAAAATTAAGCTAATAACCGAGTAACACCAACTGTCATAAGTGACAGTTTTTTAGATCCTGTAGCGGTAAAAAACTTCTTTTTAATTCCTAAAGCGATAACATCAGGAAAAGACTGCCTCTATCAGCGCCCAATAGTCGGCCTATTAGCTGACTTGCCAAGTCGGGTCTAGCCTTACAAGTCCGAAGTCGGCACGAGCCGGCCGCACAGACCTGATAAGGACCCGAACATGGCAAATGAATCGAAATGCCCGTTCAATCATGCTGCCGGTGGCGGCACGACGAACCGCGACTGGTGGCCGAATCAACTCAATCTGAAGATCCTCAGCCAGCATTCGCCCAAGTCCGATCCGCTGGGCAAGGACTTCGACTACGCCAAAGCCTTCAAGAGCCTCGACTTCCAGGCGCTGAAACAGGACATCACCGCGCTGATGACCCAGTCGCAGGACTGGTGGCCGGCAGACTTCGGCCACTACGGCCCCCTCTTCATTCGTATGGCCTGGCACAGCGCCGGGACTTACCGCACTGGCGATGGTCGTGGTGGCGCCGGCTCCGGCCAGCAACGTTTTGCCCCGCTCAATAGCTGGCCGGACAACGTCAGCCTCGACAAGGCCCGGCGCCTGCTGTGGCCGATCAAACAGAAATACGGGCGCAATATTTCCTGGGCCGACCTGATTGTCCTCACCGGCAACGTGGCGCTGGAGTCGATGGGCTTCAAGACCTTCGGTTTCTCCGGCGGTCGCGCCGATGTCTGGGAACCGGATGAAGATGTCTACTGGGGCTCGGAAACCGAATGGCTGGGTGGCGAGACCCGTTACGGCAAAGAACAGAAAATCATGCAGGACCCCGGCGACGGCACACTGGTGGCCGAACCCGCAGAGCACGGCCATGAACAGAGCCGCACCGACAACGGCGAACGCAATCTGGAAAACCCGCTCGCCGCCGTGCAGATGGGCCTGATTTATGTGAACCCGGAAGGCCCTGAAGGCCACCCGGACCCGGTCGCCTCCGCCAAGGACATCCGCGAAACCTTTGGCCGCATGGCGATGAACGATGAAGAAACCGTGGCGCTGATCGCTGGCGGCCACGCTTTTGGCAAAACCCACGGCGCCGGCCCTGCCGATAATGTCGGCCCTGAGCCGGAAGCTGCCGGCCTCGAAGAACAAGGCCTGGGCTGGAGAAACGCCTTCGGTACCGGTAAAGGTGCTGACACCATTACCAGCGGCCTGGAAGTGACCTGGACCACCACACCAACCCGGTGGAGCAACAACTACCTGGAAAACCTGTTCGGCTTCGAGTGGGAACTGACCAAGAGCCCGGCCGGTGCGCATCAATGGATACCGAAAAACGGCGGCGGCGCCGGCACCGTTCCGCATGCTCACGATCCGAGCAAAAAACTCTCACCGACCATGCTTACCTCCGATCTGGCGCTACGTTTTGATCCGGCCTATGAACAGATCTCACGGCGCTTTCTGGCCAATCCCGATCAACTCGCCGATGCCTTCGCCCGCGCCTGGTACAAACTGATCCACCGTGACATGGGGCCTTTGTCGCGTTATCTCGGACCGGAGCTGCCGAACGAAGAATTGCTGTGGCAAGACCCGATCCCCGACGTCAGCCACCCGCTGATCGACGCCAACGACGCTGCGGCGCTGAAGAGCAAAATCCTTGCCTCGGGGTTGTCGGTATCGCAGCTGGTATCCACTGCCTGGGCGGCAGCCTCGACTTTCCGTGGCTCCGACAAACGCGGCGGCGCCAATGGCGGACGTCTGCGTCTGGCACCGCAGAAATCCTGGGAAGCCAACCAGCCTGAGCAACTGGCTAAAGTGCTGACAGCACTGGAAGGCATCCAGAACGAGTTCAACAGTGGCGGCAAGAAAGTCTCGCTGGCCGACCTGATCGTGCTCGCGGGCAACGCCGGGGTTGAACAGGCAGCGAAAAATGCCGGGCATTCGGTGACGGTGCCGTTTTCACCAGGGCGTGCCGATGCGACGCAAGAGCAGACCGATGTCGAGTCGTTCGGCTTCCTCGAACCCATCGCCGACGGCTTCCGCAACTACAGCAAAGGCAAATACACGGTTTCCGCCGAGGCGCTATTGATCGACAAGGCACAACTGCTGACCCTCACCGCTCCGGAAATGACCGTGCTGCTAGGTGGCCTGCGCGTGTTGAACACCAACGTCGGGCAAACCCGCCACGGCGTGTTCACCAGCCAGACTGAAGCGCTGACCAATGACTTCTTCACCAATCTGCTGGACATGGGTGTGGAGTGGAAACCGACTACAAGGGATGCAGACGAGTTCGAGGGGCGTGACCGTAAAACCGGTAACACAAAATGGACGGCGACACGGGTTGATCTGGTGTTCGGTTCCAACGCGCAACTAAGGGCCGTGGCCGAGGTGTATGCCAGTTCTGATGCGAAGGAACAGTTCGTGAAGGACTTCGTCGCCGCGTGGACGAAAGTAATGAACCTGGACCGGTTCGACCTGAAGTAAAGCAAAACAACTGTAGGAGCTGCGGCACGCTGCGATCTTTTTTTATTTAAATAAAAATAAAAAAAAATCAACGGGGCGCCGCTGCAACAAGATTTTTTAAA